>NZ_JBCOME010000028.1:0-55513 GCF_040924365.1 Ruminococcus sp. 1001136sp1_2201st1_G3_2201SCRN_220225
CAGAGAAAAGGGCAGCTATCAATAGATGGTAAGCTGTTTTTTTCTCTGTCCTGACACCGATTGTTCACGTATCAATTAGTCTATGAATACGAATCTAAAGATTCGTCTAAAAATGCAGCTGCCCCTGCAGCCAAATCAGCCCCTTAAATCTGCGTCCCACAGCCGGTTCTCCTAGCAGATCCGCACAGTTTATACACACATCGAACTGGATATCATTGCACTCGATGGTCATCTGGCACAGTTTCTCACCAGTGAGAATGTTCTTAAAATTCACAAAATCCACGATTTCGCCCATCACACTATACTGGTCACATTCAATTCCATGAGGCATAAAACAGGTATCCACAATTGTCAGCACATCATCTGTGACAATACGCTCGGAAATCATGGAATACATATCCATATCTTCCATTGTAAGGTCTTCCATAGCTTCTTCATCACCATTTCTGGCAGCCGCGATCAGATTATTGCGGTTTTTTGTCAGCTCCCGCTCTACTTTTACAGCTTCTTTATCTTTCTGAACCGGAAAAAGGATCTTCCCTTCTCTTGCCAGTCCTGTAATCGTCAGTGGCTGTCCTTCACGCATATTCCCCTTATACTTCTCCAGCATATATTCTGCAGGATTCTGAAGATAAAAGATCAAAGTCACGCCAAGGCGCATGTCATCACACGCCCCTGCGTAAGACTCTTTTTCTGCGTGTCTCTCCACGACTACACTCTCCTGAGAGGTGATTCCTGTGCCGCGAAAAAACGGAAATGAATATTCTACGTGAAACTCATTGTCTTCATCATACTGTCCACAGACTGTTATTCCACAGTCACAGCCATAATTCTTGGAATATTGTACAAAAACTCCATCCGGATGATTCTCCACTGCAATTTTCTCATCGTAAGTATTTATCACATCCTGAATGATTTCCTGCATTTCTTTACGTGACTTTACCTTTGAAAAGCCAACAGTTCTTAAATAACTATGCACATTATCACCTCCCTGTTAAGCAGTCTTATTGCAAATCAAACAATTTTTCAGATATTCAGATATTCTCCGGATCATCTGATACCTTACTTTTGACTATTACTATTTTCAGATCATTTACTTTTAATCTATTACTGTTTCAGATCAAAGTCCCATTTTCGGTATTTTTATACTATTTTGTTTTTAAGTCCAATTATTTGGACTTTTTCTCAATTTTTGTCATTCCACCCATGTATGGCTGAAGGGCAACTGGAATATTTACGCTTCCATCTGCATTCAGGTTGTTCTCAAGGAACGCGATCAGCATTCTTGGCGGAGCAACAACTGTGTTATTAAGAGTATGAGCAAGATATTTCTTGCCATCTTTTCCGTTTACACGGATTTTCAGACGACGTGCCTGTGCATCACCAAGGTTGGAGCAGCTTCCTACCTCAAAGTATTTCTTCTGTCTTGGAGACCATGCTTCAACATCCAGGGATTTCACTTTCAGGTCTGCCAGGTCACCAGAGCAGCATTCCAGTGTACGAACCGGAATATCCAGGGAACGAAACAGATCAACAGTGTTCTGCCACAGTTTGTCAAACCACATCTTGCTGTCCTCTGGATTGCAAACTACGATCATCTCCTGCTTCTCAAACTGGTGGATACGGTAAACGCCTCTCTCTTCAAGTCCATGAGCACCTTTCTCTTTACGGAAGCATGGAGAATAACTTGTAAGAGTTTTTGGAAGCTCTTCTTCCGGAATGATCTGGTCAATAAATTTACCAATCATAGAATGCTCACTGGTTCCGATCAGGTACAGATCCTCACCTTCGATCTTGTACATCATGGCATCCATCTCAGCGAAGCTCATAACACCTGTAACAACGTTACTTCTGATCATGAACGGCGGTACACAGTATGTGAATCCTCTGTTAATCATGAAATCACGTGCATATGCAATAACTGCAGAATGAAGTCTTGCGATATCCCCCATCAGATAATAGAAACCATTACCAGCAACACGTCTTGCGCTATCAAGGTCGATTCCGTCAAAAGCTTCCATGATTTCTGTATGATACGGAACTTCGAAATCCGGAACAACAGGCTCACCAAATTTCTCAATCTCAACGTTCTCGCTGTCATCTTTACCAATCGGTACAGATGGGTCAATGATATTCGGGATTACCATCATATCCTTCAGAAGCTCTTCCTCAACTTCTTTCTCTCTCTTGGAAAGTTCCTCAATACGCTCACCGGAAGCTGCAACCTGTTTCTTAACTTCCTCTGCTTCATCCTTCTTTCCTTGGCCCATAAGAGCACCAATCTGTTTGGAAATTTTATTTCTCTCTGCACGAAGAGCTTCTACTTCCTGTTTGATCTCGCGGTTTTCCTTATCCAACTCCAGAACCTTGTCAACCAGCTCCAGTTTGCTGTCCTGGAATTTATTGCGGATGTTCTGCTTTACGATTTCCGGGTTCTCTCTCACAAATTTGATGTCTAACATGTCTTCCTCCTGTACTGATACTTTTTTTTTCATAGCAAATATCTGTTTTATTTTTCCATATCTCTTTTTGCAGCAAGTATCTGTTTTATTTTTTCATATCTCTTTTTATGGCAAGTATCTGTTTTGTTTTTCGTTTTATAACAATATTGTCATTATTATTTATTTTTTATAACAATTTTGTCATTTTTCGCTGTTTTTTTATGACTTATATTCATTTTTTACCAACTGTTCGCAGCAACCAATTTACTCATCTTTTTCAATATTTTCCAAGCCAAAATTTACAGCTTTTCTAAGGGCTTCAAGTTCTTCCTGGCTCAACATTACATAGGACTCTCCCTTTACAATTTCTTTCAGATAAAGGAAGCAATTGTCTCTGCTGTGTACTGCATTCAAAATTACTCCGGAATTATCCTGATCCAACAAAGCCAGTGCAAAACTGAGTTTTCCGCCTACATCATCGAACGCATCATACTTTTCAACTCCATATTTGCTGAACATAGATTCCAAATGATGTTTGATAAAGCTGATGTCGTGCTCATGATCCTCTTTTGCTTCATAAAGGCGGTCAATCTGGGCGAATTTTCGTACAAAAACTTTCTCAAGAGATTGTGCGTCACTGCCTTTCATGAACATTTTGTATTTACGTTCCAAACGGCTAAGCCTCATTTTGCTGCTGAATACATTCACCGCCAGAACGATGGTCAGAATCAGCAGTAAAATAATAATGATACCCGGGTCAATTCCCAGGCTGTCAAAAATACTGCTCATGCACTCTCCTTATCTTATTGATTCAAACAACTCAATGATTCTTTCCAGTTCATCTCTGGAATAATATTCAATTTCAATTTTACCTTTATTATTTTTCTTTCTGTGGATAAAAACCCGGGTTCCCATAATGCCCTTCATTTTCTCCTCGAGACTCTCGTAAATCGCATCTTCAGCTGTATTTACCGTCTTCTGAGTTTTCTTCGGTGGCTCCACAATATGTTTTACCAGTTTTTCAGTCTCTCGAACGCTTAATTTCTCATCAAAAACCTTCATTGCCACACTTGTCTGCTTATCCTTGTCTGTAATTGCAAGAATTGCACGAGCATGCCCAGCTGAAATCATCTCATCAATCAGCATCTGCTGAACTCTTTCATCCAATTTCAAAAGGCGAAGGGAATTAGTCACTGCAGTTCTGCTCTTAGAAACGCGTTCTGCAATATTATCCTGTTTCAGCTTAAATTCATCGATCAGGCGCTTATAGGCCATCGCTTCCTCTATTGGATTTAAGTCTTCCCGCTGAATATTTTCAATCAGGGAAATCTCAACTACCTGCTGATCATTAAATTCCTTAATGATTACCGGAACTTCTTTCAATCCGGCAAGTTTGGCTGCCCTCCATCTTCTCTCGCCCGCAATAATTTCATAGTAATCGCCTTTATTCGAAACCAGAAGTGGCTGTAAGATGCCAAACTGCTTAATTGATTCAGATAATTCCAATAAAGCATCCTCATCAAACTGCTTGCGTGGCTGAGTTCTGTTTGGCTCTACCTTTGAAATCTTCACAAGCATTTCAGATTTCTTCGGTTCTTCAACTACTGCAGCTTGTGCTGTATCTTTTGTTTCTGCAGCACTCTTCACTGCTGAAGCATTCAAAGAACCTTCTTCCTGCTGATGTAAGCTTTCATTTGTGGCAACTGGCTTTTGCTCCTGTTTTTTTTCAGCTGGCTTCACTGACTTCTCCGGGAAAAGAGCATCCAGACCTCTTCCAAGACCTTTCTTTTTAACTGCCATTACTCAACCTCCCTGTTTATCACTTCTTCCGCAAGAAGGCGATAAGCTTCTGCTCCTGTGGATCTCGGATCATAAAGAGTAATCGGCTGTCCGTAACTTGGAGCTTCTGCCAGTCTGACATTTCTCGGAATAATGGTCTTGTAAATATTCTGCTGAAGATTTTCCTTAACATTCTCTACTACCTGTAGCGATAAATTTGTACGGGCATCATACATAGTAAACACAACGCCCTCAATCTCAAGATCATTATTCAGCCTGTCCTTTACCAGATCAATAGTATGTATCAGCTGTGATAATCCTTCCAATGCATAGTACTCACACTGAATCGGAACCAAAACAGATGTCGCAGCAGTAAGTGCATTAATAGTAAGCATATTCAGAGATGGGGGACAATCAATAATAATATAATCATAATTATTCTTTATTTTGTCAGTAATCTCTTTCAATATGTATTCTTTATTATCAATACCAACAAGCTCAATCTCTGCGCCAGACAGATTTACATTTGATGGTATCAAATCTACATTTTCTACTACATCTTTGACAATCGTCTTCTCAACATCGGACTGTCCTACCAGAAGTTCATACAAGGTATCTTCTACTTCATTTTTATCAACACCTAATCCACTGGTAGTGTTTCCCTGAGGATCCATGTCAATTGTCAGAACCTTTTTTCCCTGTTCTGCCAGGCATGCAGAAAGATTAATGGCTGTGGTAGATTTGCCAACGCCGCCTTTCTGATTAGCAACCGCAATCGTTCTGCCCAATATCAACCCTCCCTTTCATATTATTTAGGTTACTGTTCACACAACATTTTTATAAAAAGCAACATGTTTAATTGTAAAAAAGAAGCCTGCTTGCAGGATTCTCCACCTACGGCGGGGCACCTCGAGCGCCATCTAACTTTCTGCCACAGTGTAATCCTACCTGGTAGGGCTTTTTATGCAATAGAAAATTTTAACAGAATTTCTTATTACATAAAAATGTTTCACGTGAAACATTTTGCAAATTTTAATTGCACACAATAACCAAAGTTTATAGATTACACCACCATCCTACAGGTTCTGCAATCTTATCATATAACTATTGCTATTATAACACTTTTAAATTTATCTCGCCACATAATGTTTCACGTGAAACATAGAAAATGGCATTTCTTTTCATAAAAATATTGTCTATTTTTATCTTCTTATTAATTATAACCCTAACTGTGGGATTTTAAACATTTTTTGGAATGTATTTGTTGGAAGTCAACATATAAAAAATTATTATTATTTTCTATTGCTATTTAGTTGATTAAAAGTTCTTCAATGCGGACGCATTTGGACAATGTGTATTACTCACTCGCCGGCGCAACGCTCCAGCAAACTAATCGCTAACTGCGACTAATGCGTTCGGGAGAGCCCTCACGCATAAGTCTACGTAAGCGCTGAATTTCGCTTACGCTAAGAGCGCGCCTGAAATGGCTCGCTGGAGTAATACACATTGCCCAAATGCTGTGTACTGGCTGAGACTTGCTGGTTGATAAGAACTTTTAATGAAGAGGGGAGGGGGAGTGATTGTTTTCCCTACACTTTCTTGGCAACGATAGATTTGCAAAAAACAATAAAGTTGCGGGATACCAATTACTTCCCCCACTCCCGTTGTTATCGTTACTGTTTCTTTCTTCCCTTTCCAGCATCAAGCGATTTTGCAATGTATATTCGCAAGCCGCGCATTTCAGGAGCGGTTTTAGTGGAGGTGAGATCCATGACTTACGGAGACTTAGGCGCGAAGGCTCTCCTGAGCGTCTTAGTCGCAGTTAGTCATTAGCTTGCCGGAACGTTGCGACGCGCGGCGGTGAATATACATTGTGAAATCGCGTCCGGGATAACGACCAACACATTAAATAAGTTATAGGTTTGGTAAAGCCAATAAAACCGCGAAATATCAACCATATCTAAACAGGTTATCAAAAGCAAATAATATGTCTTTTTTCGTGAAGCATGTTACTGGTCACGAAATGAGTAGCAATCAGTATTGTTGCTGTTCACCAGTGATGCTCCGCGAGATGTTTTTTGTGAAAAAAATTCACAGAACCCCCGAGAATTAAGTTTGCGCAGCAAACGCTACCTCTTGTGCTTGTCACAAGAAGGTTCGTCTTTCTGTGCATCGCAAAGCGTGTTACTGTGAACGAAGTGAACAGTAGCCCAGTATTCTGTCAATTCCCATTTATACGTCAAAAAACATTGTAAAATCAGCCTCTTTGGCGTATAATATACATACAAACCCAAAGGAGGTCCTCTATAAAATGAAAGACACTAAACATAAAATTCTGACTCTGGCCGCGTTGACTACGATTGCCGCTGGTGTCATCCATCTCACCAATAGAGTAATTGTTGCCTCTTCCCAGTTAAAAGAAATGCTTGATTTTTCCAATCACAACTATTATAATTGGCGTTTCGGAAAAATTTATTATACCAAGAAGGGAAAAGGCTCTCCTCTTCTTCTTATTCATGATACAATGCCTGGAGCCAGTGGATACGAATGGTCTCGTGTTGAGGATCAACTTGCTCAAGAGCACACCGTATATACCCTTGATCTATTAGGTTGCGGACGTTCGGAAAAAGCTGGAATTACATATACAAATTTTCTTTTCGTACAAATCATCTGCGATTTTATAAAAAATGTAATTAAAGAGAAAACCGACATCATTGCAAGTGGTTTCTCATGTTCATTTGTTACTACTGCCGCTGCTTACGATAAAGAAAGCATTAATAAAATCATGTTTATTAATCCGGTAAGCATGATTTCTCTTGCCCAAACTACCACAAAAAAGGATAAATTATTCAAATTCTTTATCGAACTGCCTATATTTGGAACCTTTATCTACCATATAATTGTTTCACGTGAAACAATTAATGATTTCTTCCTTGATAAGCTTTATTATAATCCATTCCATGTAGACAAAGATGTCCTGGATGCATATTATGAAGCTGCGCACAAAGGTGGTTATTATGCAAAATGCCTATACTCCAGCCAAAGTGCTAAATATATGAATATCAACATTCGCCATGCTGTAGAATCAATTGATAACAGCATTTATATCGTAGAAGGTGAAGATGAGCCAAATGGTGCTGCAATTGTAGAAGCTTATCAGAAAGTAAATCCAGCAATTGAGTCAGCAACCATTCCATGTTCCAAGCATTTTCCACATATTGAGAATGTAGAAGCATTTCTTGAGCAGGTTGGTGCATTCTTTTAATTAAAATAAAGATATAGATATGCCTTCAAAGCAGAATAAAAAGCTTCGAGATTGTATAATATAATCCCGAAGTTTTTTTGTTTTTGTAATAATAATTTATTATGCTTTATGCTTTTCCTGTTCTTTCTATATTTCCAGAGCATATTAAAAAAGCTTTCTACAAGATGTACGTCACAATTTGTGGGACTTTGACCAGGATGAGGATGAGGTTGCCGTAGCGAATATGGCAGCCAAATTCAGGAATATATACCACAAAGTAAGGTGTGCGGATTGCGAAAATGTTTTTTGATACATCCCAGAGAGTGTTTAAAAAAGGCTTTCTGCAAGGTGCGCGCCACAATTTGCGGGAGATTTGGCCAGAATGAAGGTGCTGCAACGTGCTACGACACACCCAACTACGGGTAAAATATACTGCAAAGTGGGGGGTGTGGATTGAGAAATGATTTTCAAATACATCTCAGAACTCTTTTCGTATTGTTTTGTTGTTATTTTGTTATTTTTTCAATTATGCGCTGTTCCATTTTATCTTTATACAATCTTTTTGTTTTAATTAGAATTGTTTAAAAGTATATTTTTACATAACAATATATTTTTCAGAGGATTTTTACGATTCATTTGCCTGTTTTGTTGTTCAAAGTACATTAAATAGGTCTTTGTTGTATCATCGTGTCGTTAAGTGTTATTTATTGGACTTTATTGTATGTTTTAGTAGGTTTTTATTTTATAAAAGTTATTATTACATTTTATATTTACCGTAATATTTCAGAAAGCAAAAGCAAAGTTTCTGTTTTCGGACTTTTTATATAGACGGCTAATGTAAAACCATATGAGTAAAATTCAAAGGTTTTTAAAATTTTATTTTCAAAAACAATGCATATAGAAATTCAAACAGACAAAATAGCCAACGTTAATTACATATTTCATACCATTTGAAATGTCAGCGGACCAGAGCGTGTTTGGAAAAGGCTTTCTGCAAGATGTGCGTCATAATTTGTAGGAGATTTTGCCCGGATGAGGGCGTCGTAACGAGCTGCGACAACCGAATTCGGACAAAATATACCACAAAATTTGGCACGCAGATTGCAGGAATGATTTTTAAATGCATGCCACAATTCACAGGAGCTTTAACTTAAATTCAGTTGCTGTAGTGAACCACAGCGACCGAATCCGAATAAGATATATAACAAAGCAAGGCGTGCAGATTGCAGGAATGATTTTTCAGACACGCTCGGGCGTAGCCCGCCACACATTTTTTCCATCCGCACCTTCAACTTCACGCATCCAGCTTGATTGATATCGTTATTTGCAAAACGATGTACGCGCATATTCATATCCAGTAGAATTCTTATGCAACAGGCAATTCAACAGTTTTTCCAAACAGCAAAAAAGATCCTTGTCCTGTTTTTTTCACAGGCAAGGATCTTTTTTAATCATTTTTTCAGCTACTACTCTTCAGCATCCTCTGAAGCCTCTGTCGTTTCTGTTTCAGCATTATCTGTAGAAGCATTTGTTTCAGGATCTGTTGTCTCAGCGTTTTCGTTTTCCTCTTTCTCACCAGTTACAGATTCAAATGCCTGAAACAGTTCTTTTACTGTCATTTTATTTACCAGATATACTTTTTTGTTTATAACAGCGGCATAGTAATTTGTATCATAGGAATAATACTCCACTTCCATTTCATTGCCATCTATATCTGTAAATTTCACAGTCATTTCCGGATCTTCATTGGACTTAAATTCATCAGTCAGACGTTTCTGCGCTGTCATGTTGATCAGCTTATTGTAGAACGTTGTAAATGTTGTGCTGTCCAGGTCTTTTCCATTTAGTGTATAAGATAAGGTTACACCGGTTGAGCTTGTGGTACTTGCAGTAGAAGAACTGTCATCTGTATTTTCAGTATCTTCGTCGGTCAAATCACCTGATGAAGTGTTATCATCAGCAGCATTTCCCTCTACATCGTTGCCGTCGGCAACATCACTGCTGGTATTATCTGTTGTATCTTCATCTTCCGTCTCATTATCCGATGTTTCTACGTTTTCATCCTCAGATGTTTCACGTGAAACATTTACGATATAATCTTTTTCTCCGTAATTCACATCCAGAGTATCCAGATTATTTACAGACAAATAGCTTACTGTCAAATCCCAGAAATCAGCATTTGTTTTTCCAAGGAAAGTATCAAGAGAATCCTCGGATATTGTATAAATTTCGTTGCTATCATTTACCCGAACATATCTTCCACCATCTGAAGATTGATCTCCAACCTGAATTACAAGTTCTCTGTCAACCATTTCAGTTTCCGGTTCTGAATCTTCAGAACTTTCTGCGGACTCAGTATCTGTAGTTTCCACCCCAGCCTCGTCATCTGATTCAGTTACATCTGTATCTTCTGCTTCGACGTTGTCATCTGCTGTTTCATCTGTATTCTCATTTTCTACAGCTTCTGCGTCTGCCACATCCACATCTTCATCTGAGCTTTCGTTTCCATCTGTCTCAGAATCCGCATCTTCATCTAAGCTTTCGCTTCCATCAGTCTCAGAATCCGCCGTTTCATCGCCCTGATTCTCATCCTCAGATGCCTCTGAGACCTCCTCATCGCCATTTTCAGCCTCGTTTTCATCATCAGTGGACTCTTTCTTAACTTTTTCCTGATAACACACTGTAATCTCTGCATACGGCTTATCCAATCCATACTGAGAGAATTCATCTTCCGCACAGTTATAGTTTACATAGCTCGAATAAGCCATACTGGATAATGCACTGGCTAAGGAAGTGGCCTTCGCGGAATCTGCTTTCTCAGTCTCTCCATCACCAGTAATATTCCAGAAATTATTTTCATCTTTCTCTACGACATAGGAAGAATCTTTTCCTTCTACAGAAATTTTGCTGACCGTAGAGGAATCCACAGTTGGGAAAACGCCGCTTTTTGCAAAGTCGTACAAAGTTCCTTCAAAAGAAGAAAACGTGGAATTGCTTACTACATAAACCGTAGAAGAATCCTCGTTCAAGTCAATGTATTCCTGACTTGTGGAATCATTCTCCATTCCAAGCTGGATTACTGTCGTTTCCCCATCTTCTGTGGTAACCGTGATCGTGTTCTCCGGCTGATCCAATTCATACTCTGATGCATCCTCCACATTTTCCAGTGTTCTTTCCGCTTTTATAGAATTCAGGGAGCTTACCAGTGTGTCGATTTTATCCTGATCTACCGGAAAATCAGTTTCATCACTTTTTACCCAGGAATCTCCATCTTTTTCAAAGGTAACTTCTTTTTTATCAATTACAAATTTTATTGATTTTACATCAGCAGACGCTATGGAAATAATTTCCGGATTTTCTTCCTCCGCACTTTCGGTATCCGCGGCCTCCTGCTTGGCTACGTAGGCTTTTACGCCTACGTATGCGCCGCTGAGGACAACCAAAACGCCCACTGCTGTAATAAGATTTACTGATTTTTTCTTCATCAGGCTTTTCTCCTCTTTAACCAAATCATAAATCCAATCAACAGGAATGCTCCAGGAATCAGACCAATGGTACAGATTTTCCAGAAGCTTGCATCATATGCTGTCAAAGTCAGATAAGATACTTCCAGGCTCTTTGATGGGATAGAGACTGTTGTACTGTCTTCTGTGTCTACCAGAGAACTTAAAGAAGTCATCACAAGTTTCTCATTTCCACCAGAAACCATCTGATTGATCTGGCTCTGTAGCAGGTTTGATGTGGAATAATAAATAATATGAGTCTCTTTATCATCATCTACAGTCTCTGTAATGCTGACACCCAGGTCAAATGGACCATCCACATCACCGTCTTCCTTTTCAAGAGAACCGCTGTTCAAATCTGTCTTTGAATATGCACTGTCGGAAGTTGTAAGAAGGCTTTCAATATTTACAGTGTCTCTCACGTCATCAGATTTCTGGATTCCCTGTGCATACGGCATCAGGATGTAATATCCGGAAGAAGCAACATCAGATGTAATATCTGTGCTGTTTACAGTTGGAACCAGATAGTAAGGCATCTGAGCGGCATAATGCTGTGCATCACCCTCAAATACCAGACCATCTACTCTGCTTACGCCGTAGTTTTTCAGCACTGCATCAAAGTTTTCCATTTTTTCTCCTGTGTAATCGGAGAAAATCATTGCTTTTCCACCATTTTCCAGATAATCGATCAATGCAGTCTTCTCATCCTCTGAGATATCTGTTGTAGGAGAATCAATCAGCAGACAACTGGCATCCTCTGGAACGCTTCCCTCTGTAAGCAGATTCAGGGATTTGATTTCCATGTTTGCTTTCTCAATATCTTCCTTGATCGTAGAATCAAGTTCCTGCTCTCCATGTCCCTCTAATGTGTACAATACCGGCAGGTTTTCACTAGTTACATATGCGATGGCACTTGTTATCTGACCTTCGCCGTCGAATCCTGTTGTCTGATAACTGTATGTGTTGTAATCCATTGTAGATTCGTAAATATTGTTATAATTTACAACCTTATTTCTGTCTCCGCATACAACAATTAAGCTATTAGAGGAAAGGTTGTCACTGGTGTATTCACTGACAAATTTAGGATTGACCACTGGATCTTTCTGTTCCACCTTAATATGATCAGATTCATCTGCATATCTTTGAAGCAGATTACTGATAGTCTCATCCTCACTTCCGCTCTGGGCGATCTGATATATGGTTACATCCTTGTCCAGATCTTTCAGCATCGCTTTTGTCTCATCACCGATGGTGTAAAGTTTCTCGGAGCTGATATCCAGCTGCGTATACTTTGAAGGAAGATTTCCGACAATCATATTTATAACAATAATGATAGCGACGAAAACAACAATCATAACAGAACTGTAGCTTCCATTTTTCAAGTACTTTTTATTAATACTGTCTTTAAATTTTCGTTTTTCTTTTTTGTTATTATTGTTATTATTTTCGACGCTTTCGATATTAATTACGTTTTTATCGTTATTGTCAATATTGTTATCATTTTTCTTCTTAAAAAACATTTTCCCCACCTCCTTAATTCCAACGTCTCTTCAAAATCGTCTGCATGGTAAGGAATATACAAATGGCAATGACGGACAGGAAATAAAGAACTCCAGTCACATCAAAAATACTGTTTGTAAAGTTTTCAAAGTGTGAACTTAAGTTAAACACTTCAAGAACCTTCTGGATTCCTCCTTCAAACACGCTGGATTTTACAACATAAATAATCACCAGTGCCACTTCTCCAATCACGCAGACAGCACCTGAGATCACTGCATTTTTTATCATACTGTAAATCATAAGGCTAAGCGCTATGATCAGAATGCCAAATGTCACACACGTAGACATTGCCGTCTCTGAGAAAAAAGAAGAAATTCCATTCATCATATAAAAAGCAAATAAAAATACAAAGGTAAGAACTGCTGCAATTACCTGGCTCTCAGTGATTGCTGAGAAAAATACACCGATTGCAATGTTTGCACTTCCCAGAAGGAAAAATCCAAGGAGTGCTGTGTACGCGGAACCAAATGCAACGGTTCCGAACTTCGACATAATCAGCGGATAAGTTGCAAGAACCGCAATGGGGATTGCATAAATAGTCACAAGTGCAAGATATTTTCCCATTACGATGCCGGATACAGATACCGGAGAGGTAAGCAGAAGCTGGTCCGTTTTTTGCTTTCTTTCCTCAGCAAGTACACGCATGGTCAGGATCGGCACTGCAATCAGAAACACAAAGGTCATGGCATTTAAAGTATATTCAAATTTCGGATAAGCAGCAGAAAGCTGGTACGCTGAAAAATAAATACCTGCGATCAGCAACACAAAAAACATAAACAGGTAGCCGACCATGGAAGTCAGGTAGCTCTTCAACTCTCTTTTATAAATAGCAAGCATGGTTTACTCTTCCCCCTTTTCTTTCTCAGATGCGACAAAACTATTCTGTTTATCACCAGACAGTCCATTATCTGACACATCGTCGGATACTTCGCCCGATTCATCAAAGCCTTTTTCTTCAAATCCATTATCAGGGACAGTATCTTCGTTTTTATCATTCAAATACTTCTCAGCATCTGCTGCCGTCTTAAAGAAAGATTTTCCGGACTTTTTTTCTGACGCATCTTTATCTTTTTTCTCGCTCTCTGTAAGTTCAAGGAATATCTCCTCCAGAGAAACTTTCTTAGACTGCATTTCAAGAATCGGGCAACCGACATTTACCATACTGTAGAATACTTTTTCACGCACATCCATATTCTCTTCGGTGCCCACTGTAATGGCGTATACGCCTTCCTCCGGGCTTTTCTTTACCGTAACCTCTTTTACCCCTTCTACGGCCTCCAGAGCGGCTCTGATAGTGTCTTTCTGGCCCTTTACAAGCAGGTTCAGATTGTTGGAGCCTGCTGCCAGTTTTCCCAGATTCTCAGGGGTATCGCTGGCTACCAGTTTTCCATGGGAAATGATCAGCACGTAGTCGCAGACGGCGCTGACTTCGGACAAAATATGGGAGCTGAGGATAACGGTGTGTTTCTGTTTCAGGCCTTTGATCAGATCGCGGATTTCGTTGATCTGTTTTGGGTCAAGGCCGACAGTCGGCTCATCCAGAATAATAACCTCCGGGTAACCAAGCACAGCCTGCGCAATACCAACCCTCTGTCTGTAACCTTTGGAAAGGTTCTTGATCAGACGATTTTTCATGTCGGTAATCTTTACCATGTCCATGATTTCTTCGATCATAGTGGCTTTTTTATCTTTAGGAATTTTCTTCAGATCTGCTACGAATTTCAGATATTCCAGAACGGTCATATCAAAATAAAGGGGCGGCATTTCGGGTAGATATCCGATGCATTTTTTTGCCTCCTCAGGTTCTTCCAGAATATCATGACCGTCTATGACTACTGTTCCCTCGGTGGATGCAATATAGCCGGTTATCATATTCATGGTCGTAGATTTTCCGGCGCCGTTGGGGCCCAGAAAACCATAAATCTTGCCTTTCTCGATTTCAAAAGAAAGGTGGTCTACAGCGGTATGATCGCCGTAGCGTTTTACCAGATTTTTTACTTCAATCAAGTTTCTTACCTCCTTCAAGTTGCAGATGCATGGCTTATCCCATGCATCTATCTATGATTATTTTATGTGCAACCTGTGAGGAAATTTAGATAATTATGTGAGAAATATGTGATTATTTTGTGTTGGAAGTGTGTCCCAAAATAAAATACATTCCGCAAAGTGGGACGTGCAGATTGCGGGAATGTTTTTTCAGACAAACTCTTCGCGATGAAGACAATTCCATAACTGCCCGTATTTTGAAAGTGATTGAGACAGAACCTATGTTATCTTAATATTAACATATATCCTACGCCAGCGGCTCCTTTGCCGGCAAGCCAGCCTTTCTTGGGTACTTCTTAGCGGTCGGTTTCATCTTCTTGATCACAACGAAAGAACGATCCATATCCGTGTCCACAAGGGGAAATTTCACTACATTCTGGACTTTGCCGCCGAGGATTTTTACGGCATTTTCAGCCTGGGAAAGTTCCTCGTCTATCTTGCCGGATTTGTAGGAAATAAAGCTGCCACCTTCTTTTACAAAGGGGATACAATACTCGGAAAGGGTGCTTAAATTGGCTACTGCACGGGAGACACAGAAGTCGTATTTTTCTCTGTGTTCCTTCTGTTTCGCGTAGTCTTCGGCTCTTCCGTGAAGCGCTGTTACGTCTTTTAAACCAAGCATTTCGATTACTTCATTAAGGAAATTCACCCTTTTATTCAAAGAATCCAGAAGGGTAATTTTAAGCTCCGGAAAAGCAATTTTCAGCGGGATTCCAGGGAAACCAGCGCCGGTTCCGATGTCGATCACGGACTTTCCCGGCAGCTTTTTCTGGTCAAAACTTCCTACTTTTACGATAGATAAACTGTCAAGAAAATGCTTTAAAATTACCTCGTTGTACTCGGTAATTGCAGTTAAATTCATTACCTTATTTTTCTCTACAAGGTACTCATAATAAGTGATAAACTGCTTCTTCTGCTCCTGGGACAGAGCAATTCCAAGCTCTTCTAGTCCTTTCTCAAAGAGTGTTAAATCGTATTCCATATATGTCTCCTTATACCTCAAACTACTTACTTTCCAGTTGCTTAATACACAGCGTTTTTGCAAGTAATATTTCTTAGCAGGTCATTTCAGGTGCGTTTTTAACGAAGGTGAAATCCGCTAGAGCGTGTTTGAAAAAGGCTTTCTGCAAGATGTACGTCACAATTTGTGGGAGATTTCACCCGGATGAGGGCGCTGCAGCGGGCTACGGCAACCGAATTCGGATGAAATATACCGCAAAGTGGGGCGTGCAGATTGCGGGAACGATTTTTCAAACAGGCTCTGGCATATGATTATTACTTGCGTAAGCGCAAAAATGCGCCTTTATTAACGATTTTTCCCATACTGCTCCATATAAACCAGCAGCACCGAAATATCCGCCGGTGAAACGCCGGAAATTCTGGATGCCTGTCCAATGGAAACAGGTCTGTAAAGTTCCAGTTTCTGCCGTGCCTCAATACGCAGGCTCTTTACTTTCTCATAGTCCAGATCCTCCGGGATCTTCTTGGCTTCCAGCTTCTTAAACTGCTCTACCTGCTTCATCTGGCGACGGATATAGCCGTCGTATTTAATATTAATGTTTACCTGCTCCTGCACATCCCAGGCAAGTTCAGGGCGGTTCTTATCAATAGGAGCCACATCTGCATAAGAAAGCTCCGGTCTGCGAATCAGCTCTGCAAGACTGATTCCTGACTTAAGTGGTGTGCTTCCTTTGCTTTCCAGAAGGCTCTGAACTGCCTCTGTCATACCCACATTTGTATTCTCCACACGCTGGATTTCTTCCGCTATCAAGCGTTCTTTTTCTACTACTTTTGCATAGGTTTCGTCATCTACAAGACCTACCTCCCAGCCCTTTTTACGAAGTCTCAGATCCGCATTATCCTGGCGAAGAAGGAGACGGTACTCAGCACGGCTGGTCATCATACGGTATGGCTCATGGTTCTCTTTTGTAACAAGATCATCAATGAGAACACCGATATAAGCCTCAGAACGATCCAGGATCAGCTGCTCTTTTCCCAGCACTTCCATGGCTGCATTGATACCAGCGATCAGTCCCTGGGCTGCTGCCTCCTCGTAACCTGAACTTCCGTTAAACTGCCCGCCACTGAAAAGACCTTTAATTTTCTTAAACTCCAGCGTTGGATAAAGCTGTCTTGGGTTAATGCAATCGTACTCAATAGCATAAGCATTCTTCACAATTTTTGCATGCTCAAGGCCTGATACGCTGTGGTACATTTCCTCCTGCACATCTTCCGGCAAAGAGCTGGACATACCGCCAATGTACATCTCATTTGTGTACATTCCCTCTGGCTCAATGAACACCTGATGTCTTTTTTTATCTGCAAAACGAACTACTTTATCCTCAATAGACGGGCAATAACGTGGACCAGTTCCCTCGATCATACCAGAATACAACGGGGAACGATCCAGATTGGCACGGATAATATCATGGGTAGTCTCATTGGTATAAGTCAGCCAGCAGGATTTCTGCTCGATCTGCACATCCTCCGGATCTGTGGAAAAAGAAAATGGCACTACTCTCTCATCCCCAAACTGCTCTTCCATCTTGCTGTAGTCGATGGTATTTCCTGCAATTCGGGCAGGTGTTCCAGTCTTGAAACGGAACATTTCAATTCCCAGTTCTTTCAGAGAATCAGTCAGATAATTGGCTGCCTGCAGTCCATTTGGACCTGTATAATTGCTTACATCACCGTAAATACAGCGTGCTTTCAGATAAGTTCCAGTACACAAAACTACCGCCTTACAATGGTAGACAGCGCCGGAATACGTCTTCACACCTGTGATCTTGCCATCCTCTACCAGAAGCTTGGTAACCTCTCCCTGGCGGATGGTCAGGTTCTCCTGATTCTCCAACGTCTTTCTCATTTCATTACTGTAAGCCTGCTTATCAGCCTGAGCACGAAGGGAATGCACTGCCGGACCCTTGGAACAGTTCAGCATTTTAGACTGAATAAAAGTCTTGTCAATATTTTTTCCCATCTCTCCACCAAGAGCATCCAACTCGCGGACCAGATGTCCCTTTGAACTACCGCCTACATTTGGGTTACAAGGCATCAGCGCAATACTCTCTGCACTTACCGTAAACATGATCGTACTCACTCCCAGTCTCGCCCCAGCCAACGCTGCCTCACAGCCAGCGTGTCCAGCACCGACCACTACTATGTCATAATTCTCCTCTAAATGTTTCATTTTTATCTCCTCTATAACACACTCATTCATATATTATCCTAACCAGTGCACAGCGATTCGGCAACTGATATTCCTAAGCAGGTCATTTCAGGAGCGTTGCGACGACCTGCGTGGAATATCATTTGCCAAATCGCGTCCCTCTGCCACTACTTACCCATACAAAACTTACTAAATATCTCATTCACCAGATCTTCCCCAACTTCCTCTCCTGTGATCTTTCCAAGGCTTCCATAAGCAGCCATCAGATCAATGGAAAAGAAGTCTTCCGGCATGCCATCCTCGATGCTCTGTTTTACCATTGCAAGGCTGTCTGCTGCCTCTTCCAGTGCCTCTTTGTGACGGGCATTTGTAATATAAACCTCATCGTTAAAAGAGATTTTCCCACTGAAAAACATACTCTTAATGGTATCCGCCAGCTGGGCAATTCCAGTCTCCTCTTTCGCAGAAATCGGAATGAGAGGATGGTTGATTTTCTCCTTTAATGCCTCCATACTCACAGCCGAAGCAAGATCTGTTTTATTGTACAGTACAATTGCTTTTCTGTCTTTCAGCATTTCAATGATTTCTTCATCATTTTCATCAAGCGTTGTAGAGCTGTCTACTACGTATAACACCAGATCTGCACCCTTTGCAACCTCCCGTGCCCTGGAAACACCGATTTTCTCCACCACATCCTCTGTCTCGCGGATACCTGCCGTATCCACAATTTTCAGCGTAATTCCATGAAGAGTAATATACTCCTCCAGAATATCTCTTGTAGTACCCTCAATATCCGTTACAATGGCCTTATTTTCCCCTACAAGAAGGTTTAACAGGGAGGACTTACCTGCATTTGGCTTACCCACGATAACCGTCTCAATTCCTTCCCGGATGATCTTGCCATCTGCGGAAGTTTTCAACAGCTCTTCGATGGATTTCTGCTCTTTTTCCACGATTCCATGTAATTTCTGTGGATATCCCTCAAGGCTGATATGCTCCGGATCATCCAGAGCAGACTCGATAAAAGCAATCTCGTAGATCAGGTCGCTTCGAATCTCCTTGATGGTCTTTTGTACAGAACCTTTCAGCTGACTCATGGAGCTTTTCAACGCATATTCATTCTTCGCCTGGATCACATCCATAACTGCCTCTGCCTGGGAAAGATCCAGTCTGCCGTTCAGGAAAGCTCTCTTGGTAAACTCTCCGGGTCCGGCAATCTTGGCGCCGTTTTTCAAAACCGTTTCCAGAACCCGGTTCATGGCATAGACACCGCCGTGACAGTCAATCTCCACGGTATCTTCTCCTGTGAATGTTTTGGGGGCGCGCATAACCATGACCAGAACTTCATCCACCGCTTCTTCTCCATCATAAATATAACCATAATGAATGGTGTGGGTGGGCACTTCTTTAATTTTCTTTTTCCCGCCCTTGGAACGGTAAATGCGGGATATAACGTCCATGGCTTCCGGGCCGCTGATTCGGATGATTCCGATTCCCGAAGCACTCACAGCAGTAGATATCGCTGCAATCGTTGTATTCATGTGATTTCCTCCATGTAAATTACAATCCAAATTATAAACTTAACACATCTTTTGACACTCATATCATTTTATTATACAAAAAAAGTTACTCCAGGGAAAGATATTAAAACAAAAGCATAACGCTTCAGTTCTTCCATCTTTCACCTGGAATAACCTCTTATTCATTCTGCAAATCTTTTATAACACATTCAGATGTTTTATGCAAGATTTACCATCTTTTTAATTTTACAACCACATGACGATACGGCTCTTCGCCCTCGCTAACAGTCTCTACATACTTATTGCCCTGAAGCGCTGAGTGAATGATTCTTCTCTCATATGGGTTCATCGGCTCAAGTACAACTGGCTTTCTGGTCTTCTTAACCTTGTAGGCAATTCCTCTTGCAAGATTCTCCAGAGTCTCTTTACGACGTCTGCGGTAATCTTCTGTATCGAGCTTTACTCTGATATAATTTGCTTTGCCCTTATTTACAACAAGGCTTGTAAGATACTGAAGGGAATCAAGGGTCTGTCCTCTCTTACCGATGAGAATTCCCATATCCTCTCCTTCAAAAGCAACTTCCAGACAACCGTCATTTGTGTTGTATTTGGAAGTGATCTCCACTTCACCAAGATTCATAGATGCAAATACGTCGCGAAGGAAAACAATTGCTCTCTCTTCCACTTCTTTGATCTCTGCCGGATCTGTGATGATCTCAACAGGTTTGGACTGTTTCGGCTTCTCTTCTCTTGGCTCTTTCGGCATTTTTTCTTTTGCCGGTTTTTCTTTTACAGGACGCTCCTTGAAGGTTTTTTCCTTCGGCTGACGCGGCTGTTTTTCTTTTGTTTCCTTAAAAGGCTTCGGCTCTTTTGCTTCTTTTACAGCTGCTTTCTCCGGTTCACTCTTTGGAGCCGGTTTTTCAGCTTTTACAAAAGTTTTGGCAGGCTTTCTGGTCTGCTCTTCTTTGATCGCATCAACTTTCACAGTATCAACGATTTCCTGTATCTCATCCTCTTCAGAAACTGTATAGATCTTGCGTGCTTTTATGATTGCCGGTTTGCTTCCAATGCCAAAAAATCCGGAACTACCTTCAGAAACCACTTCAATTTCCAGCTGATCACTGGAAACACCTAATTCGATGCACGCCTTGGTGATTGCTTCATTTTTCGTTTTTGCTGAAAACTGGATAAACTCCTCCATCTATGAAACCCTCCGTTCCCGACAACAATTACTTCTTCTTGTTTCTCTCGTCAAAATCCCTGACCATATTTGCTTTTGCTGTAATACTTCCAGGTTTTGCATTTCTTGCATTCTGGTAGGATTCCTCTACTTTTCTGGCTCTCTCTTCTGCGTTTGTGTTACTGGAACCTTTATCAATCTTGGTATTGATATTCTTAGTAGACTGGTTTGCCTGATTGGTGATCTTCTGCGGCGGAAGTCCTTCCTTCGTACGCTGTTTCTCCATCTTCTTCATGTTCTCGTTTACCAGATCATTGATATCCATCTTATCAAGATGACGATTGATAAACCACTGCTGAACACTTCTTACAACCGCACTTGCAATCCAGTAAATACCAAGACCTACCGGGAATGTGAAACAGAATACTGCTGACATAAGCGGCATAACCGTATTCATAGTCTTCATGGAAGCCTGCATCGTATCAACAGCTCCTTCAGCAGATGAAGTAGCCTGTGGCATAAGCTTATAGTTCAGTACCTGAGTCGCCCATGCAAGAATAGGAATCAGAAGTGCAGCGATTGCCAGTGCAATAGATGCTCCCTCAAAAGCAGCCTTAATGTAGTTCAGAGGCTGATCTGCAATGTTTAATCCACAGAAATTCTGCATTTTGGAAATTTCTGCAGACGTGGTGTTAATGGTATCTGCAAATCCCTTAAACTGATCCATTGATGCAAGATCTTTCCACTGAGATGGAGATAATGCATAAAGGAAATCGATGACAGAATTACTGGTCGCTTTTCCGTTATCCAGCGCCAGCTGTACACGAGTCATCTTATTGTCTGTGATAAAGCTCTGGATCAGGTCTGTGTAGCCACTTACGCTTGTGATCTGATCAACAAGGCCTGTGAAAACATTCTTTACACTGCCAACATAACCAGGAATTTTGTAAATAACCTGCCATAATGCCATCAGGACAGGAAACTGGATCAACAGCTGCACACAGCTGCCGGTAGGTGAAACACCGTATTTCTGATATACAAGCTGAGTTTCTTCCTGCATTTTCTGCACGGACGCCTGGTCTTTTTTATCTTTGTATTTCTTCTGTATCTTCTGAAGCTCAGGCTGCATAACAGAGCTTAACTTAGAAAACTTCTGCTGTTTAACCTGCAATGGTGTCATCAGTGCATAAATAATAATACTGAAGATAATGATACAAAGACCCAGGTTCTGAATACCCACCAGATCAAGAACTCTGTAAATCCCGTCCATGATCCAGCCCATAATAGAAGCAACCTGTCCAATAATCGGGACACTGCTCTTCGTTAATAAAATCATATCCAAGTTTGTTTCCTCCTAGGCTTTTTCGGTGTAACTATTCAATTGTCAAAGTTTGAGTTTTTGTGCTGAAAATCAGTTTAAAGTGTCATTTATTGTACACCATCTGTTTCAGTACAGTTTATGGCACAGGATCGTATCCTCCATGTGAAAAAGGATTGCAGCGCAAAATTCTCCACACTGCAAGAAGCCCGCCCTTTAACGCACCATATTTTTGAATTGCTTCTAAACCATATTGAGAACATGTGGGAATATAAGGACATTTTGTTCTCTTCATCGGCGATATATATTTCTGATAGAGACGAATCATATGAATCATGATATTCCTTGGACTAAATCTGCTCATGATAATTTCTCCTGCAAATCTGTTTCAATATTGCCGCTCCTTTACCGAACCAACAATACTGCCCAAATACCGTTTAATCTTCCACATGAAGCTCAGCCTCACGGCGGATCTTCATTCTGCCTGCAAGGTGCATAAGCGCACTCTCAATCTCCTGATAGGACTTGTCCTTTGCATTTGGTCTTGCGACCACTACAATGTCCAGTCCCTGACGGAAGGATCTTTCATTCAGGCGGTAGCTCTCTCGTATCAGTCTGGTGACTCTGTGGCGTACCACACTATTCCCAACTTTTTTACTTACAGATATTCCCAGACGATTCTCCATGTGCCTGTCATGGTTCTCAAGCACATACATCACCAGATACCGATTTGCCTGTGATGTTCCTTTTCGGTATACCCTTTGGAATTCGTTATTTTTCTTTAAGGAGTCTGAGTATTCCATCTGATTCTCCTTTATATGATATTGAAATAATTATTTCTGTATAGAAGAAAAGACCACAGTAACTGCGGTCTTAACGGTCTTAAGCAGATAACTGCTTTCTTCCTTTTAATCTTCTGGCAGCTAATACTTTACGTCCGCCTTTTGTGCTCATACGAGCTCTGAAGCCATGGACTTTCGCTCTAGATCTTTTTTTCGGCTGAAATGTCATTTTCATAGGTAAAGCACCTCCTTTATCTATATGGAATTTAAAATTATTAACCTAATCAGAACATCATTTCAATTATATTCATAAATGGCATTCTCGTCAAGTAAAAATTCTTGCTTTCCTGGAATTTTTTATATCCACAAAGTTTTCCACACTGTGCATAACCTGTCATTTTGAAAAGGTTTACGTAACATTATCCACATTTTGTGGATAACTTGTGGATAACCTGGGGATTATCAGCAAAAATATCCACTTTTGACTGTTGATTTTAACGCATATGTCACAAAAAACAGTATATTTCGAGGGGATTCGACAGTGGATAGAGTTATACACATAATTTTTCATTATTGAAACCCGCAAAACCATGTTATGGTAACCAGAATAGTTATCAACCTTTTTATCCACATTTATCCACACACAAAATGTTGATAACTTTCCAGTTTATTCACAAGATATCCCCCATTTTTTTCCTGGAATTTTTTTATTATCCACTGCAATTTTTTCAAATTGTGGATGTTTTGTGGACAATTCTGCACTTTTCCCCAGTTGTTTTTCCTATTTTCACGTCCAGTACAACATTTTCCCACCCACATCCCCATCCTTTTACGACAATCCACAGCAGTTCTGATTTTTTCTCAGGATGTGCATACTTTTCCACATAAATTTCCTATATAAATAAGATTTTGTCGTTGCGAAAAGACAGGATTTATTATAATATATATAAGGATATTTATGTCCGTTTATCAAAATACCAGTAAAATTCCGGTATATTTAGCCTGCCACACCCTAATTTCCTGTTTCCAGCTGGTATTTTGATAAACGGACATGTCGCCGACGGACGGCATCATTTAATATAAGAAACAATCAGATGTGTACGGGAGGAAAAAATGAGCACAGTAATAGAAAAATGGGATGAAATCCTGGGAATTGTGAAAAAGGAGCACGATCTTTCCGATGTTCGATTCGACACATGGCTGAAACCCCTGAAGGTTTATGATGTCAGTGGAAATGTAGTTACCATCGTCGCTTCCGACCAGGTGCGATTAAGCTACATTAATAAGAATTACAAACTGCCTCTGCAGGTTACCATAAGCGAAGTTACCGGAATGACCGACTGCGAAGTGAAATTTATCCTTCCAGAAGACGTCCCGGCGAAGAAATCCATTTCCGACGCTGCACCTGATCAGGACAACCGTTTTAAGGCCAGATGTGAAGAAGCAAATCTGAACCCCAAATATACATTCAATACTTTTATCGTGGGCAGCAACAACAAACTGGCTCAGGCTGCAGCCCTGGCAGTAGCGGAATCTCCGGGAAATACGTACAATCCGCTGTTTATCTATGGTGGTGCAGGACTTGGCAAGACCCATCTTATGCATTCCATCGCCCACTTTATTATTGAAAATGATGATAACAGTAAGGTTCTCTATGTTACAAGTGAAGAATTTACCAATGAGCTGATCGAGACCATCCGTAATGGAAATAACACCGCCATGAGTAAATTCCGCGAGAAATACCGTAACATTGATGTCCTTCTCATTGATGATATTCAGTTTATTATAGGAAAGGAATCCACGCAGGAGGAATTTTTCCACACCTTCAACAGCCTTTACAGTGCAAACAAACAGATTATCATATCTTCCGATAAACCGCCGAAGGATATGGAAATTCTGGATGAGCGTTTCCGTTCCAGATTCGAATGGGGACTGATCGTGGATATTACTCTGCCGGATTACGAGACCAGGATGGCCATTCTTCATAAAAAAGAAGACATGGACGGCTACAATGTAAGCGAAGATGTTATCAAATATATTGCAAATAATATCAAATCCAACATCCGTGAGCTGGAAGGTGCCTTCAATAAGGTAGTTGCTTATGCAAAACTGGAGAAAAAAGAGGTTACCCTTGAACTTGCCGAGCAGGCTCTGAAGGATATCGTCGCACCGAATGAAAATAAACAGATTACTGCAGACTACATTATTTCTATGGTAGCAGAGCATTTTAATGTAAGTACTGCCGATCTTTGTGGAAATAAAAGAAGTTCCAAGATCGTGATGCCAAGACAGGTGGCAATGTATCTTTGCCGTGAAATTCTGGCGATCCCGCTGAAAAATGTAGGACAGTATCTTGGAAATCGCGACCACACTACCGTTATGCACGGAGTAGAAAAGATCGAAAAGGAGCTCCAGAACAACGAACAGCTCCAGAACACCATCGATACATTAAAGAAAAAAATTAATCCACAAACTTAACACATTTTTTCCACATTTCATGTGTATAAGATGTTGACATTATGTGTATTAATGTGAATAACTTTTGGCGACAAAATCGCTTATGTGGTTTTACACAGGTTATTCACACTCTAAACCAATGCTTTTACACGAAGTTATCCATACCCGAAACCCTTTTATTCACTGGGCGGAAGTGAGTTTTTCACATATTCACACCCCCTACGGCGGATACGGCGGATATCTTCTTAAATATATTTAATGAAAAACCCATTTTCTCCAGAAAGGAAGTTATACACATTATGAAAATCATTTGCTCCAAAAGTAACTTGTTGAAGAGCGTCAGCATTTCCTTAAAAGCTGTACCATCCAAAACAACTATGCCAATTCTGGAATGTATTCTGATTGATGCAACAACAAATCAGATCAAATTTACTACTAATGACATGGAACTTGGAATCGAAACCATTGTCGAAGGTACTATAGAAGAAAAAGGAATGGTTGCCCTGAATGCGAAAATCTTTTACGAGATCATCAGAAGACTTCCAGACAACGATGTTACCATTAAAACTGATGAAAAATTCGCTGCAACTATCACCTGTGAGAAAGCAAAATTTAATATTCCTGGAAAATCAGGAGAAGATTTCGCATATCTTCCTATGATTGAAAGAGATGAACCATTAACTATCTCTCAATATACATTAAAGAATATGATTTATCAGACAATATTCTCAATTGCAGTCAACGATAACAACAAATTAATGACTGGTGAGCTGTTTGAAATTAAGAATAATTGTCTGAAAATTGTCTCCCTGGATGGACACCGTATTGCAATCCGCAAAATGCCTTTGAAGAAAGACTATTCAGACCGCAAGGTTGTGGTTCCAGGTAAGACTCTTAACGAGATCAGTAAGATTTTATCCGGAGAAATGGATGACGTAGTCAGCATTTTCTTTACCAATAATCATATTTTATTTGAATTTGACCAGACTATGGTAGTTTCCCGTCTGATCGAAGGGGAATATTTCCGTATTGACCAGATGCTTTCCAGCGATTATGAGACCAAACTTTCCATTAACAAAAAAGAATTTCTGGATTGTATCGACCGTGCTACACTTCTTGTAAGAGAAGGAGATAAGAAACCGATCATTATCCACATTACAGATGGCAGCATGGAGCTGAAGATTGATTCTGCAATGGGTTCCATGAACGAGGATATTGATATTGAGAAAGAGGGAAAAGATATTCTGATCGGATTTAATCCCAAGTTCCTGATCGATGCACTGAAGGTTATTGATGATGAGACCATCGACATTTACCTGGTAAACCCGAAAGCACCTTGCTTTATCAGAGATGAGGAAGAAACTTACACGTATCTGATTCTTCCGGTTAACATAAATCAGAACCAGGCAAGATAATGACACTTGCCACAGAGAGAAACGTAACAGACAATTGGAAGAGTATGGAAGTGAACACGGACTGCCAATAATGGCTGGAGACAGTCTGGAAAACGAATTGCAGTCGTGATGCCAGAAGAGTGGAGGCAGAAAATTGGAAATCAGAATCAGAGATGAATTTATCAAACTTGGCCAGGCACTGAAACTTGCTGAACTTGTATCAGACGGTGTTGAGGCAAAATATGTGATCAACGACGGACTTGTAAAAGTAAATGGCGAAGTAGATACCAGAAGAGGCCGCAAGGTTTATGGCGGTGACGTTATTTCCTATAATGGCCAGGATGTGAAGGTTCTGTCCGGAAACGAGTAAAATGGCTTATATTGAATCCATAAAATTAAGCAATTTCAGAAATTACGAATCGCTGGAACTTTCTTTTGACAAAGGAACTAATATTTTTTATGGGGATAATGCACAGGGAAAAACCAATATCCTGGAGTCTGTGTATCTGTGCGGAACCAGCAAATCCCATAAAGGAAGCAAAGACCGGGAGATTATCCGCTTTGAACAGGATGAAGCCCATATCCGCATGATGGTGGGAAAAGATTCCATGTCTTATAAGATTGACATGCACCTTCGGAAAAATAAGGCCAAGGGCGTGGCAATCAACGGGCTTCCCATAAAGAAGGCGAGAGAGCTTCTTGGTGTGGTGAATCTGGTTTTCTTTTCTCCGGAGGATCTGAATATTATCAAAAACGGTCCGGGAGAGCGACGAAGATTCATGGACGCGGAGCTTTGTCAGCTGGATAAACTATACCTCACAGATCTTGCCGGATACAATCATGTTCTGAACCAGAGAAATAAGCTGCTGAAGGATATGTATAAGCAGCCGGATCTTGGAGCGACTCTGGATGTATGGGATATGCAGCTGGTAAATTATGGCCGTAAGATCATTGGCAAAAGAAGAGAATTTGTGGAGTCCCTTAATGAGATCATTAAGGAAATTCACAGAAATCTTACCGGCGGTATTGAGAATATACAAGTGATATATGAACCAAGCGTGGAGAGTGAGGCTTTGGAAGAGAGCCTTTTCCGCAACAGAGACCGGGATCTTCGGATGAAAATGACTTCGTCCGGTCCTCACAGGGATGACCTGATGGTGGCTGTAAACGGAATTGACATCCGCAAATATGGTTCGCAGGGGCAGCAGAGAACAGCAGCTCTTTCCCTGAAACTTTCGGAGATTTATCTGGTGGAGAAGATCATTCATGATAAACCGGTTCTGCTTCTGGACGATGTCCTTTCGGAGCTGGATAGCAGCCGTCAGAATTATCTTCTTGAGAGTATTCATGATATTCAGACCATGATCACCTGTACTGGTCTGGATGATTTTGTCAGTCATCAGTTTACGATCAATAAAGTGTTTCATGTTGTGGCGGGGCATGTGTATCAGCCGATGGGATGTCCTGCAGATAAATAAGCTTGCGAAGTAGTATGCGATATGCTAAACTGGCATTAACTATGGAAAGTTGGTGAAAAATTTGGACAAAGAGGAATTTCGGGTTAAACTTGAAGAGATTAACCATTTAGTAGAACAGAAGGACTATAAGGGAGCCATGAATGTTGTAGACAGCATTGACTGGCGCCGTGTGAAAAATGTTCGTACCCTTTGTGTGGTTGGTGAAATCTATGCTGCCAATAAACGCTATGAGGACAGCAAGGAAATTTTCCTGCTGGCTTATCACAGAGCCTCCATTGGTAAGAACATTCTTTATCGTCTTGTAGAAGTTTCCCTGAAGCTGGGACAGGTTTCCGAGGCAGTGGAATTTTATCAGGAGTACAGGGAAGTTGCGCCAAATGATAATACGCAGTACATCCTGAAATACAAGATCCTGAAAGTAAAAAAGGCTCCTCTTGCAGAGCAAATCAAGGTTCTGGAGGATTATAAGGAGAAAGAATTTACCGAAAAATGGTCTTACGAGCTTGCCAAACTGTACTATCAGGATGGTGACAAAGAGAAATGTCTGGAGCTTTGCAACGAGATCATTCTCTGGTTCAACGAGGGTAACTACGTGATGAAGGCTATGGACCTGAAACAGCGTATGGGTGCTCTTACCGGCGAGGAGAAAGAGCGGTATGAACAGCAGTTTGTACCGAAGCTTCTGAAACCTGAGGAAGCAGATACCATTAAGGAAGAAGAGAAAGCACCGGAAGCTGAGAACCAGGGAAGTGAATCTATTGAAAGTATTCAGATCAAGAATGAGGATCTGGATGGCGTAGAGAGTCTTCAGGATAAAATTTCCAAAGGACTTCGTGACATTTTTGGAAGCCGTAAGATGGATGAAATGGAAGACAGCATTGTTTCCACTGAGCAGACGAAAGAGGTTCAGGAAGAAATGCTTCGTGATCCGGCTTCTGAGAAAGAATATGAAAGTGTACCGGAGCTGGAGCCTGAAACTGGCAAGGTGAAAGTGGAGAATACCAAGGAGACTGTTGCTGAAGAATCTGTGAATACAGCAGATGAGACTGCAGAGAAATCAGCGGAAGCAGTTTCAGAAGAAAATACAGAAGGTTTAGAGAATGCAGATCGTTCAGAGTCTGCAGAAGAGAAGAACGCATTTTCCACAGAAACAGAAACACCTGTTGAGAACCTGAAAATGCCTACACTGAATATTCCGGATTCTATGAAGAATATGGTACCGGAAGAGATTGAGGTTCCCAAGGCACCTGTACAGAATAACCTTTTCAGTGATGAGGCTGATGCTGCGGAGAAAATGAAAGACGAGAAACCTGCATTTGATTTTTCAAATTTCAATCTGGAGGATACGATTCTTGCTGCTGCTTCTGCACAGGGAATTGAGATTCCGGATGAGAAGGTAGATGAAGAGAAAGTTCAGGAAGAAAATAAAGAAATTGTAGAAGTCGCCAAAGAAATATCTACACAACCTCAGAAAGCTGTAAAAGAAGAAAAAGTAGAGAAGATTCCGGAAGAAGAGGAAGTTATCACTGAGGACGAGGAAGAAATCGAGCCAGAACCAGAACAGAAAAAGCCGGTTGTAGAACTTGAGGAAGAGGAATTCCTTTCCGAAGAGGATCTTCAGGCTGCTGAGGATGAGTTTATGAATGGTCCGGCAGGACATAAGGAGAAAGAAGAGCCTTCTGATGATTCCATGTCTGAGGATGAATTTATTGCCAAGCTTCTCAGAGAGAGCATTGGAGAAGAAGAGGATGAGGATATGCCTCCAGCTGCTGATGATGTGGTTGAAACTGAAGATGCAGAGGAAGAACCGGAAGATTCTGAGGACGAAAACTTTGATTTTGACGAGGATGAAGAGGAAGAAGAGTCTTCTGAATCTCTTTCCGAGGAAGAAGAACTGGAACAGTTTATTGATTCTATTCAGCCAAAGGATAAGAGAAATCCATCTGACATTGTGCCAAGAGAGAAATCACTTACCGATGATGAGAAGAAGCTGTTTACATATTTTGTAAAGGTTCCGGGAATGCGGGAACAGCTGATCAGTGCACTTTGCGATGTGCAGATGGCAGCGGCTGATAAGACCTCCAAGACTGGAAACGTGATCGTCATGGGTGGGAAAGAAACTGGTAAGACAAGACTGATCGCAAGTCTGATTCCGGCAATCTGTAAAGAGCTGAATCTGCCGGCTTCCAAGGTGGCTTATGTGTTTGCCGACCAGCTGAATGAGATGGATATTACGAAAGTGATTGGTAAACTTAGCGGTGGTTTCCTTGTCATTGAGAATGCTAATCAACTGACACAGGAAACAGTGGATATTCTGGATAAGGCTATGGAGTTCCGCACAGACGGACTTACTGTGATTATTGAGGATGAGAAGATCGGAATGCGTAAGCTGATTGCAAGATTCCCGAAATTTGCCAAGAAGTTTACATCCATGATCAACATTCCGGTATTTACCAATGATGAACTTGTAAACTTTGCAAGAGTTTACACCAAGGAAAATGGTTACAAGATCGACCAGATGGGAATGCTTGCATTGTATAATCTGATCGGTGTGAACCAGAAAGAAGACCAGCCTATGAACATTGGCGCAGTTAAGGAAATGCTTGACGCAGCAATGGCGAAATCCCAGGGCGGACTTCTGAAGTTTAATAAGAAAAAGAGAGTAGACCGTGATGGATTTACGGTTCTTTATGAGAAAGATTTTGCAAAATAAGTAATAGGGGAATTGCAGACAGCTGCCCAGATTGTGTGATTTTCAGATAATGATTAAATAATTTAAAAGAAAGAGGAAATTAATATGACCAGACCTTATTTAGGAAATCCGAAATATACCATTGAAGTTCTTCAAAAGTATAATTTTGCTTTCCAGAAAAGGTTTGGTCAGAATTTTCTTATCGATACCCATGTTCTGGAAAAAATAATCGAGGCTTCCAAGATCACCAAGGATGATTTTGTTCTGGAAATCGGACCGGGTATTGGAACCATGACCCAGTATCTGGCTGAGGCAGCCAGAGAAGTGGTGGCTGTAGAGATTGATAAGACATTGATCCCGATTCTGGAAAATGATACTTTGAAAGACTGGGATAATGTGACTGTGATCAACGAGGATATCCTGAAAGTTGATATTGCGGCGCTGGCACAGGAGAAAAATGGGGGCAAGCCTATCAAGGTGGTTGCCAATCTGCCTTATTATATTACCACACCAATCATCATGGGACTTTTTGAAAACCATGTTCCCATTTCTTCCATCACCATTATGGTACAGAAGGAAGTGGCAGACAGAATGCAGGTTGGTCCTGGAACAAAGGATTACGGTGCTTTGTCTCTGGCTGTTCAGTATTATGCCAGACCGCAGATCATTGCGAATGTTCCGCCGAACTGTTTTATGCCAAGACCGAAGGTGGGAAGTGCTGTTATCCAGCTTGTGAGATATGAAGAGCCGCCAGTGCAGGTGGACAATGAGAAGCTGATGTTCAGGCTGATTCGGGCATCTTTTAATCAGAGAAGAAAAACATTGGTAAATGGACTGAAGAACTCCCAGGAGCTTGATTTTTCAAAAGAGGAAATTGAGAAAGCTATGGCAGAGACCGGAATTCCGGTAAATGTGAGAGGCGAAGCGCTTACTTTAGCAGAATTTGCTGATCTTGCAAACGCATTTAATAAATTGAGATAGATATCAAGAACGGGGCGTAAGCCCCGTTCTTGATATCTTCGGATTGCTTCGCAGCGTTGCGGCTCCCGTGATCCTTCACATGTTCGGAAATGATTTACTGCATAAATCTTATACAATAAAAATCACCCGGTGGCTAGACGGGTGATTTTTATTTTGTCTCAAATATATTTTTTAAAAGGAAGGAGAGTCAATCACTTTTGGGTGACTGACATATGAAAAAGAAATTTTATAAAAATAATGTTGGCTGTTATTATTTTTATGATGTTAGTATATCGGGAAAGTTTGAAAGAATCGTGTTTATCTTATGAAAAATTAGTGAACGAATTTGAAAAGATTTGTAACTTCCTGGAAAAATGGGCTGTTTTTGGAGATTAGTTATAAAAAGATTATAAAGTTTTTAGATACATTTTACAAATAAAAGGAAAAGGTGTAGTATAATGGGCTGGAATCTGGAGGAAGATTTATTTCCGGTATTGATTAAATTTCAGAAGAAAATTACTTGATATGAGGAAATCAGATCATAAATATGACCAGATTCCAGCAGTGTGTGAACAGAATATTAACTATTGCTGGTCAGACCATGAACAGCAATAGTTAATTGTTACTGGAGAGATTTGAACAGATGACATTTAATCGTTACTGGGCAAGTCTTGAACAGCAACATTCAATCAGGAGGTAATTATCATGATAAAAATGAAAAAATCAGCAGCACTTATCCTTGCAGGAGTTCTTGCATGTTCCATGCCGATGCCGGTTATGGCATCCAGTGATACAGAAGTAGTAGAAAGTCTTCTGGACAGTGGAATTGATTTTCTTGCTTCTGACCCTGGAAAAGCAGTAGACATTATTATGTATGCCAAGGATCTTGTAGACCAGCAGAACATCACAGATGACCAGGTACGAAGTGCTGTAACTCAGGCAGCAGACCATTTTGGGGTATCTCTTTCTGATTCAGAGGTAGATTCTCTTGTTTCTGTAGTACGCAAGGTTCTGGATGCAAAAATTGACGAAGATGCTCTTAGAAGCGATGTAAATTCTGTATACAGTAAGCTGCAGGATATGGGTGTTACAAAGGATGATGCCAAAGGTCTTGTGTCGAAGTTAATCGAATTTGTAAAAGGATTATTCGAATGAGAAACGTAAAATGTGCAAAATGTATAACTTTACCAAATTAAAGTAAAGATGCAAATGTGGTAAATTTATAAAAAAAGAGGAAAATGAAAGAAGAAATTGTGCAAATAAAACAAATGTTCATTATTCGTTAACAATTTGCATGTATTTTGTTCATAAGTATCTGATACTATATAATCAGTTCGAAAGAACATACACAGAAGACGTTGTAATGACACCATTACACATAAAATTTTTTCATAATAATCGCCCCGGCAGCTACTGCCGGGGCACTCCTCGTTTTAGAGCGTATTTGAAAAAGGTTTTTTGCAAGATGTGCGTCACAATTTTTGGGAAAATTTGTCTGAATATGCCGCTCTTTAAACGCCAGATATTACACTCTGACGCTTAAAGAGCGGTGTTTTTTCGAATGTACATTCCAAAATTTATTTGCAACGAATAAGCGGTGTGCTATAATGAAGCAAAAACAGGGGCAAAGGAGTCTAGGTCATGGCAGAGACAATGAAGGATTACGAAGCAGAACTTGAAGCTTCTTTTAAGAAAATTGAAGAAGGCGACATTCTCACAGGAACAGTTGTGAGTGTAGATGATAAAGAAATTATTGTAGATTTAAAATATTATGCAGAAGGTATTATCCCGGTAGAAGATTACAGTAGAGAGCCGGGCTTTAACGTTAAAGAAGAAGTACACCCTGGAGATGAAGTTTCCGCCACAGTCGTAAGAAAAGACGATGGAAATGGTAACATCCTTTTATCCAAAGTTGAGGCTACTGACGTCCTGGCTTGGGACAAATTAAAAGAGCTGAAAGCCTCCGGAGAGGTTCTTGATGTAGTGGTAAAAGATGTAGTAAACGGCGGTGCAGTTGCTTATGTAGAAGGTGTGCGCGGCTTTATCCCGGCCTCCAAGCTGGCCTTGAATTACGTAGAAGACACCAACGAATATCTGAACAGACACATCCAGGTTCAGGTAATCGATGTCAATAAAGAGGACAAAAAACTGATTCTTTCTGCGAAAGAAATTTTAAGGGAAAAAGCAGAAGAGGAAAGAAAGAATAAAATTTCCAATATCCAGCCAGGCTTTGTAACAGAAGGAACTGTAGAGAGCCTTCAGCCATACGGCGCATTTGTAGATCTTGGAAACGGCGTATCCGGACTGGTACATATTTCCCAGATTTGCGAAAAGAGAATCCGTAAACCATCAGAAGTTCTTGCAGTTGGAGATAAGGTGAAAGTAAAAGTAACTGCAGTGAAAGATGGAAAACTGAGCCTGAGTATCAAAGAAGCAACTGATATGATGGCAAAAGAAGTGGAAGAAGAGAAAATAGAAATCCCACAGTCCGGAGAAGAGGCAACCACATCTCTGGGAGCTTTATTTGCAAATATTAAACTGAATTAATATAAAGTGCAGATTTGGACGATTAAGACAATCGCCCAAAATGAAAATCTTCTGTAGAGCGTGTTTGAGAAGTAGACCCGAAATAAAAACTCTGTTTACAGATGAAAAGTGTGCAGAGGTCAGCTGAATTTTGGAAGGAAGAATGTGAATGAAGAATCAGAAAGTATTTGTAATGGGACATAAGAATCCGGATACGGATTCTATTTGTTCGGCAATTGCTTACGCAGATATCAAAAACAGAACCACCCAGACCAAGCGTTATATTCCAAGACGCGCCGGTCAGATCAATGAAGAGACCCAGTATGTACTGAATCGTTTTGGCGTACAGCCACCGGCTTATCTGGGAAATATCGGAACGCAGGTAAAAGATATGGATATCCGTCCAAAACCGGATGCAGACCGTACCATGTCCCTGAAAAATGCCTGGGATATGATGCAGAATAAAGGCATTGTGACCCTTCCCATCTGTAACAGCGAGGATGAGCTGGAGGGAATTGTAACAATCGGCGATATTGCTGATGTTTACATGGATACCAAGGACAGCTATCTTCTTTCAAATGCCAGAACTCAGTATAACAAGATCAGGGATACTCTTGACGGTGAAATCGTAGAAGGAAACGGTCACGGCTATTTTACCAAAGGGAAAATCCTTATTGGAACTGCTGATCCGGAGGTGATGAAGAACTATATCGAAGAAAATGATATGGTTATTCTTGGAAACCGTGAGGAAGATCAGTTAAAGGCAATAGAACTGAATGTAAGCTGCATTATTGTAGGAATGAGTATTCAGGTAAGTGAGAAGGTAATAAAGAAAGCTCAGGAGAGACAGATCATCATTATCTCTTCTCCATATGATACCTACACAATTGCCCGCATGATCAACCAGAGTATTCCGGTAAACTATGTGATGAAAAAAGATAATCTGGTAACTTTTAATACTGAAGATTTCACAGATGATATTCAGGATGTTATGATCAAGCACCGCCATCGTGCATTCCCTGTTATCAATAAGCGGGGAAAATGTGTGGGAACCATTTCCAGACGAAATTTCCTTGACATGCACAAGAAACAGGTAATTCTGGTAGATCATAATGAGAAAGACCAGGCTGTTGATAATATTGAGAAAGCAGAGATTCTGGAGATCATTGACCATCATAAGCTTGGTTCTCTGGAAACTATGAAGCCGATTAATTTCCGAAATGAGCCAGTTGGATGTACTGCGACAATCCTTTACCGGATTTATGACGAGCAGCGACTGGAGATTCCGCCTAAGATCGCAGGACTTCTCTGTGCAGCCATTATTTCCGATACCTTAATGTTCCGTTCCCCAACCTGCACCCAGCAGGACAAGATCGCAGCAAGTGCGCTTGCACTGATCGCGGACATTAAGATTGAAGATTTCGCAAGAGAAATGTTCAAGGCTGGAAGCAATCTGAAGGATAAAGCACCTGAAGAAATTTTCTATCAGGATTACAAGAAATTTATTGCAGAAGGAAATGTGGCTTTTGGTGTTGGACAGATCAGTTCCATGGACGAGGAAGAGCTTCAGGAGATCAAAGTCCGCCTGAAACCATTTATGGTAAGCGAGTGCGGGCGCCATGGAATTACCCGTGTTTACTTTATGTTAACCAATATTATGGACGAGTCTTCAGATGTAATTTATTACGGTGAGGGCAGCGAGGAAATGGGAAAAATCGCATTCCAGCAGGAACCGGAGGATAAGTGCTTCCACCTGAAAGGAGTGGTTTCCCGTAAGAAACAGATGATCCCGGCTATGATGGAAGCTGCGCAGATCATGGCAAATGACTTTAACTGATAATAAAGATTTTCCCGGCAAAGAGGCTGTTAAAAGATACTGCTCACAAAGTGAAAAGTAACGCAGAAGGTTCTTTGCACGGGAAATTTTCACATAAAAGAGGAGCAAAAATATGGCAAAACAGACCTGGAAACCAGGCAATATGCTTTACCCGCTTCCTGCTGTGATGGTCAGCGTTACAGATGGCGAGGGTAATGATAATATAATAACAGTAGCGTGGGCTGGCACCGTGTGTACCAACCCGCCAATGGTAAGCATCTCCGTTCGTCCCACCAGATTTTCTTACGATATGATCTGCAAGACAAAGGAATTTGTTCTGAACCTTACCACAGAAGAGCTTGCATACGCCACCGATTATTGTGGCGTGCGGTCCGGCAGAGAGGTTGATAAATTTCAGGAGCTTCATCTTACCAAAGAAAAGGCGGATCAAGTGAAGGCACCAATGATCGGTGAAGCTCCTGTAAATATTGAATGTAAAGTTAAGAAAATTGAGAAGCTTGGTTCTCATCACATGTTCCTTGCGGAAGTAGTTGCAGTGCATGCGGACGAAGCCTATATGGATAAAAATAATAAATTTCAGCTGAATCAGTCAAAACTGATGGTATATTCCCATGGAGAATATCTGGGACTTGGAAAGAAACTGGGCACCTTTGGATATAGCGTAAAAAAAGGAAAAAAGCATAATCAGAAACTTAAAAATCACCCATTAAAAAACCGAACTCAGTAACAATTTTTTAACGAACTCAGTAACAATTTTTTAATGTGATTGCAATAATGGCTCTTATGTGTTATTATTTAAAGGAGTATCGAATGAAAATGAATAATATAACATTAATTGGAATGCCCGGTGCAGGTAAAAGCACACTGGGCGTTGTTCTTGCGAAAATACTTGGATATGAATTTTTAGATTCAGACCTTTTAATACAAAAAGAAGAAAAAAGACGTCTTTATCAGATCATTGATGAAGAAGGAGAAGATGGTTTCAAGGCCATTGAGAATCGCGTAAATGCGTCGATTGATACAGAGAATACTGTAATTGCTACTGGGGGAAGTGTGGTATATTGCAGTGAAGCCATGGAACACTTGAAATCAATTGGGAAGGTAGTTTACCTCAGCCTTTCTCTGGAGTCTCTTGAGAAACGGCTTGGAAATCTTAAGAAGCGGGGAGTTCTTCTGAAAGAAGGACAGACCTTGAAGAGTTTATATGAGGAGCGAGTTCCCTTATACGAGAAATATGCAGACATTGTGGTAGATGAAGAAGGGAAAGATTTGGAAGCAAGTCTGCAGGCACTTTTGGAAACACTACAGACAGGGGTTATTAAGTAACTGTAGATCGTTACTATTCGCGGAATGAGTTACGATGAACGAAGTGAACAGTAACTGTGAATCAGAGGAGGGCTGTCAGGTTATTGGAGAGAAATTGACAATAGCCTTTTTGGCTCGCGGAGTAAGAATAATAGAGGTGTATTATGGAACAGTATGTGATTAAAGGTGGAAATCCGCTTGTTGGTGAAGTAGAGATAGCAGGTGCAAAGAATGCAGCGCTGGCTATTTTATCAGCAGCCATTATGACGGATGAGACAATTCTCATCGAGAATCTGCCTGACGTCAGAGACATCAACGTTTTACTGGAGGCAATAGCTGGCATCGGAGCACAGGTTGACAGAATCAATAAATCAACTGTTAAGATCAATGGTTCTACCATTGGTGATGTAAGTGTAGATTATGAGTACATTAAGAAGATCCGTGCATCTTACTATCTTCTTGGTGCATTACTTGGTAAATATAAAAGAGCGGAAGTTCCTCTTCCAGGTGGCTGCAATATCGGAAGCCGTCCGATCGATCAGCATCTGAAAGGATTCAGAGCCCTTGGTGCGAAAGTTGATATTCTTCATGGAGCCATTGTTGCGGAAGCATCAAATCTCCATGGAAGCCATATTTTCCTGGATGTAGTATCTGTAGGAGCGACCATCAATATTATGATGGCAGCATCTCTTGCACCAGGACGTACGATTATTGAAAATGCTGCCAGAGAGCCACACGTAGTAGATGTTGCCAACTTCCTGAACAGCATGGGAGCCAATATCAAAGGTGCTGGTACAGATGTGATCCGTATCAAGGGTGTTGAGAAGCTTCACCGCACAGAGTATTCTATCATTCCGGACCAGATCGAGGCAGGAACCTTTATGTTCGCTGCAGCAGCTACCGGTGGTGATGTCACAGTTAAGAATGTAATTCCAAAGCATCTCGAAGCTACTACAGCCAAGCTTGAGGAAATCGGATGTGAAGTTCAGGAGTTTGATGATGCCGTACGTGTACGTGCAGTGGGCAGACTTCATCGCACTCATGTGAAGACTCTTCCATATCCGGGATATCCGACTGATATGCAGCCGCAGATTGCGGTTACCCTGGCACTTGCAGAGGGAACCAGTATTGTAACTGAGAGTATTTTTGAGAATCGCTTCAAATATGCAGATGAGCTTTCCAGAATGGGAGCATGTATCAAGGTTGAAGGCAATTCCGCAATTATCGATGGCGTGAATAAGCTCACTGGTGCAAGGGTAAGTGCACCGGATCTTCGTGCAGGGGCAGCTCTTGTTATTGCAGGACTGGCAGCAGAGGGAATCACCATTGTGGACGATATTGTTTACATCCAGCGTGGCTATGAGAACTTCGAAGAGAAGCTTCGCAGCCTTGGCGCAGAGATCGAGAGAGTTTCCAGTGAGAAGGATATCCAGAAATTCCGCCTGCGTGTAGGGTGAATTGTTAATTTCAGATCGCAGCCTGACCGCCTTGATCTGTTAAGCATCAGACTTAATCTGGTGAAAAAATAGTCATAAGACATTAAATGTCTATTGACAATTATAAGCAATCAGTATATTGTATTGCTTGCAACAGGAAAACTGAAGAATAGCCTTTTATTCAGAGTGGTGGAGATACATAGGATCTATGAAGCCACGGCAACCCCTCGAAAGAGAGGAAGGTGCCAACCTGAGCGAGTGATCGAACAATAAGAGGATTGTTTATATAAAAAGTCATTTATAAGACAGTCCGCTTGTCCGGGCTGTTCTTTTTTTTCGCGGAAAACATACAACGCAGCGCAGATAGATATTAGCTGTTTTGGAAATTTTCGCTCCATTGAAGAAAGGGAAAAACAAAAGAATGGAAAACAAAGAAAAAATCTTATTTACTTCTGAATCTGTAACCGAAGGTCATCCGGATAAAATCTGTGATGCTATTTCTGATGCCATCCTGGATGCTTTGATCGCACAGGATCCGATGAGCCGTGTAGCTTGCGAGACTGCAACTACAACAGGTCTTGTTCTGGTTATGGGTGAGATCACTTCCAAGGCAAATATCGATATCCAGTCAATCGTAAGAGAGACAATCCGCGAGATTGGTTATACTCGTGGAAAATTCGGATTTGATGCTGATACATGTGCAGTAATCACAGCACTTGATAAACAGTCTGCTGATATTGCAATGGGTGTTGATAAAGCACTTGAGCAGAAAGAGAATCAGATGGATGAGGACGAGCTTGACTCTATTGGAGCTGGTGACCAGGGAATCCAGTTTGGTTATGCTTCCAACGAGACAGAAGAATACATGCCATACGCAATCAACATGGCACACAAACTTTCCCGTCAGCTGACAAAAGTCCGTAAAGATGGCACTCTGAAATATTTAAGACCAGATGGAAAAACTCAGGTAACAGTTGAGTATGATGAGAATGGCAAACCAAGCCGTATTGATGCAGTTGTTTGCTCTACTCAGCATGACCCGGATGTTACACAGGAGCAGATCCATGCAGACATCAAGAAATATGTATTTGATGAGATCATCCCGGCTGAAATGGTAGATGAGGATACGAAATACTTTATCAACCCGACCGGACGTTTCGTTATCGGTGGACCAAACGGCGACAGCGGTCTTACAGGACGTAAGATCATTGTTGATACTTATGGCGGAACAGGACGTCACGGCGGCGGTGCTTTCTCCGGAAAAGACTGCACAAAGGTTGACCGTTCTGCAGCTTATGCAGCACGTTATGTTGCAAAGAACATTGTTGCAGCAGGTCTTGCTGACAAGTGCGAGATCCAGCTTTCCTATGCAATTGGTGTTGCACATCCGACTTCTATTCATGTAGAAACATTTGGCACAGGTAAAGTATCTGATGCGAAACTGGTAGAGATCATCCGTGAGAACTTTGACCTTCGTCCGGCTGGAATCATCAAAATGCTTGATCTCCGCCGCCCGATCTACAAACAGACTTCTGCATACGGACACTTCGGCCGTACAGATGTAGATCTTCCGTGGGAGCATCTGGACAAGGTTGATGATCTGAAGAAATATCTTGCGTAAAATTTGGTTAAAAGAAAATGGCTTGTATTGAAGCCTGCTTGAAAATTCCATATTAAAGTTAGAGCCTGGAAGAGACTAGTATATAGCAGAAGAAGTCTTTTCCAGGTTTTTTTATGTTGAAAAAACTGCATATTATCGAGCTATTTTTTATAGAAAATTAAGAGATGAAATCAGAGCTTTATGCTATAATCTATATAAATCGGGTGAAGCAGCTTCATACGACAGGGAAGCTGTTGAAAATTTCCGTAAAAAGAAGAAAAAGGATAGAACTGTTATGAAGCTAAAAACAAGAATCGTTCTGGGATTCACCATGATCATTCTTATGCCTCTGCTTCTGTTTGCCGCCACTTTGTATGGATTCAGCCAGTCACAGGCGCAGAAAGCACAGGCAGTGACTGAGAGCGATGGAACAGTATATGATATTTCCATAACAGACTCAGCCGACAGTCAGGGCAGGGTACATGTAATGGCCAAGGATTTGTTTATCAGTGCGTTTGTAATCCTGATCTCCGTTGCTTTGGTAGTTGGTCTTTGGGTATATCGCAGCATTGCCGTTCCATTGGTTAAATTAAAAAAAGCGACGCAGAATATAAAAGAGGGCAACCTGGATTTCGTTCTGGATGTAGAAGGAAAAGACGAATTTTCTGAGCTCTGTCAGGATTTCGAGGAAATGCGCCGCCGTCTGAAAGAATCTACAGAAGAAAAAAGCCTTATAGAAAAAGAGAACAGAGAGCTGATCAGCAACATTTCCCATGATCTGAAAACTCCGATCACAGCAGTGAAAGGATATGTAGAGGGAATCATGGATGGAGTGGCAGATACCCCTGAGAAAATGGATCGCTATGTCCGCACCATCTACAACAAGACAAATGAGATGGATCATCTGATCAACGAGCTGACTTTTTATTCCAAAATCGATACCAACCGCATTCCTTATACCTTTAGCAAACTAAATGTGGAAGATTATTTTGAAGATTGTTCAGAAGAAGTTGGTCTGGAACTTGAGACCAGGGGAATTGAGCTGGTTTATGCCAACTACGTGGAAAAAGACGTTATGGTAATTGCCGATGGGGAGCAGATCCGCCGCGTTATCCATAACATTATCAGCAACGCTATCAAATATATGGACAAGCCTAAAGGAATCATTCAGATCCGAATCAAGGATGTGGGTGATTTTATCCAGATTGAGATTGAGGACAATGGGAAAGGTATTGGCCCGAAAGATCTGCCTTATATTTTCGACCGTTTTTACCGTACAGATGTTTCGCGAAATTCTTCCAAAGGCGGAAGCGGAATCGGTCTTTCCATTGTAAAGAAAATTCTGGAGGACCATGGGGGAAAAGTATGGGCCACAAGCCGTCTTGGAATCGGCACGATCATGTATTTTGTACTTAGAAAATACCAGGAGGTACCAATGAAATGAGCAGAATTCTGATCATTGAAGATGAAGAAGCGATTGCAGAGCTTGAGAAAGACTATCTGGAGCTCTCAGGATTTGAAGTTATAATCTGCAACAGAGGCGATCTGGGGCTTAATATGGCATTGAAAGAAGATTTTGACCTGATTATTCTGGATCTGATGCTGCCGGAGATAGACGGGTTTGAAATCTGCCGCCAGGTAAGAGAAGCTAAGAATACTCCGATCATTATGGTTTCCGCGAAGAAAGATGATATTGACAAGATCCGCGGTCTTGGACTTGGGGCTGACGATTACATGACCAAGCCATTTAGCCCAAGCGAGCTTGTTGCCAGAGTAAAGGCACATATGGATCGCTATAACCGTCTGATCGGTTCCACCACGCAGAAGAACGACATTATTGAGATTCGTGGAATCAAGATCGACAAGACTGCCCGCCGCGTCTGGGTAAATGGCGAGGAGAAAACTTTTACCACCAAGGAATTTGATCTGCTCACATTCCTGGCCCAGAATCCAAACAGAGTTTTTACAAAGGAAGAGCTTTTCAGGGAAATCTGGGATATGGAATCGGTAGGTGATATTGCTACAGTTACGGTTCATATCAAGAAAATCCGTGAGAAAATTGAGTATAATAATGCCAAGCCGCAGTATATCGAGACCATCTGGGGCGTGGGATACAGATTTAAAGTGTGATAATTTCTGATTACAAAATGGTTGCTGTGAATGATATTATTTTGCTCAGATACTGTTATGATATTATTTTAGAGCGTGTTTGAAAAAGATGACATAATTTCTGAGAAAATTGAGAGGTAAAATGAGAAGACTATATAAAGAATTGGAGAACTACGGCAAATCCGACTTCTATCCTTTCCACATGCCAGGTCACAAGCGGAATAAGGCGTGCATAGAGGGAGATTTTCCCATTGAACGTGATATTACGGAAATAGACGGATTCGACGATCTGCATCATTCTGAGGGAATTTTACTTGAAGCGCAGAATGCCTTATCCAGAATGTACGGCACTAGGAAAAGTTTTTTTAGTGTCAACGGAAGTACAGCAGGAATTCTTACTGCCATTTCCGCATCTGTGAAAAAGGGTGGACAGATTCTGGTGGCCAGAAACTGTCATAAGGCTGTTTACCACGCAATATACCTCCGGGAACTGGTTCCCACATATATTTATCCACAATCTGACAACGATTTGGGGATAAATGGTTCAATTTCCGTATCCCGTGTGGAAAGATATCTTGAGGAAAATCCGAAAATCGAAGCAGTACTTATTACATCGCCTACTTATGATGGCGTGGTTTCAGATGTGCGTCAGATTGCGGAGGCTGTCCACAAATATGGAATTCCGCTGATCGTGGATGAAGCCCACGGTGCTCATTTCAGATTCTCTGACTATTTTCCCGTTTCAGCAGCAGATCTGGGAGCAGATGTGGTGATCCAGAGCTTTCACAAAACATTGCCGGCCATGACCCAGACTGCAGTGCTTCATCTGTGCAGTGAACGTGTAAGTGAGAAGCTGATCCGCAGATTTCTTGGAATTTATGAGACCAGCAGTCCGTCCTATATACTTATGTCCAGTCTGGATGCCTGTGTAGCGAAACTGGAAAAAGACAGCGGACGATTATTTGATGAATTTACGGAAAATCTGGAAGCCGCCCGCAGACAGCTTGGTCAGTGCAGGTATATACGTCTGTTACAGACACCGGAAGAGACTGGAGAAGAAAAGGACGAACAGGGCACAACAGAAATATTTGATTATGACCGCTCTAAGCTGATTCTGTCCACATTGCACAGCAGTTTAAATGGTCCGGAACTTGCGGGAATCCTTCGAAGAAAATATCATCTGGAAGTTGAGATGACTACAGAGAATTATGTGCTTGCACTGGCAGCAGTTGGAGACACCAGGGAAGGATTCCGGAGACTTTGCAAAGCTATAGAAGAAATCGACAGGCAGGAAGCTGAACTGGCAGAGAAGAGCAGGAATATAACAGAGAAAATAGCTGTTGGAAATTCAGATTATGTACCGGAAGTGGAAAGACAGAATTGTATTAAATGTAATTCTGAAGATTGTGAAAGCTGTGACAAAAAGGATACCCGCAGCGATGGCTTGCGAAATAAAAAATATGCCTGCAAGTGTGGTCATATGAAGCAGCTTATGTCCATTTCCAGGGCAATGGATGCCCCATCCCAGCTTTGTCTTCTGGAAGAAAGTGCAGGGAAAATTGCCGCAGAATTTGTATATCTTTATCCGCCGGGGATTCCCATTATTGTTCCAGGCGAACAGATTACTGGACTTTTTACAAGGAATGTGAGAAGATATATGGAGCAGGGACTGAATCTTCACGGTCTTTGCGGAGAAAATAACGAAACAATAAGCGTAGTAAAGGAGCAGGCAGAGGTGTAACCCCTGCCTGATACATTATGGGAAAAATATTTTACATTATGGGAAAAAGCGCGTCTGGTAAGGATCATATATATGCCAGGCTGGCAGCACATGAGGGATTGGGACTCAAGAAGCTGGTTCTTTATACGACCCGCCCAATCCGTGCAGAGGAAGAGAATGGTAAACAGTACTATTTCGTGGATGATAAAAAGCTGGAAGCATTTCGAAGCAGCGGAAATCTGATCGAGGCCAGAGCTTATCATACAGTACATGGAATATGGAACTATTTTACAGCAGATGACGGTCAGGTGGATTTGGAAAATGCTGACTATATGGGAATCGGTACACTTGAATCTTATGTGAAAATGAGAGAATACTATGGAAAAGAGAATGTTTGCCCTGTTTATATCGAAGTGGAGGACGGAGAGCGTCTTGCAAGAGCATTGAAAAGAGAGCGTGGTCAGGAGATACCCCGCTATGAGGAAATGTGCAGAAGATTTCTTGCAGATCAGGAGGATTTTTCCGAAGAAAAAATTGCTGCTGCCGGGATTACGAGAAAATTCCAGAATGTTGATCTGGAGGAATGTGTAGAGGAAATTGCTGAATATATAAAACATGCGTAAAAAGTATAAAGTATGATTTCTGTGCATCGCGAAGCGTGTTACTGGTCACGGAGTGCGCAGTAACATTTTTTGTTGATAAGTGAATAAATTCACAAAAAACTATAGCATGATTTTGTCGTACATGATAGAATTAAAGGGTAAATACATTTAGAGTGTATTTGTACAAAATAAGCTATGCAGGGTTGCAGAACGCAGCCTTTGACAATAGCGAAAATGATAGGGTGAGGTGATTCCGATGTTAGGGTTTAACGACATTATAGGACATGAAGAGATAATCAGACATTTGAAGAATGCCATACAGACAGAGAAAGTGTCCCATTCGTATATTTTTACAGGTGACCCTGGTTCTGGAAAGAAATTGCTGGCAGGAACCTATGCGATGACATTGCAGTGTGAAGAGGGCGGTACGGAGCCTTGCGGACATTGTGATTCCTGCAAGAAGGCAATCGGTAAGAATCACCCGGATATCATTATGGTGACCCATGAGAAGCCAAATGTGATTACAATTGACGAAATCAGGGAACAGATTATCAATGATGTGGATATTAAGCCATACTGCAGCCCATACAAGGTTTATATTGTGGCAAATGCAGAGCTGATGAATCCCCAGGCACAGAATGCTCTTCTGAAGACCATTGAAGAGCCGCCGGAATATGCAGTTATCATGCTTCTCACAAGCAATATTGATGCTCTGCTGCCGACCATTCGTTCCAGATGTGTACGTCTGGATCTGAAGGTTGTAGATGACGGTCTGGTAAAGAAGTACCTGATGGAACATCTCCATATACCGGATTATCAGGCTGAGATCGATGCTTCCTATGCTCATGGCAGTATTGGCAGAGCGAAACAGGTAGCTACTTCCCAGGAGTTTGCAGATATGACCCAGAATGCACTCCGCATCCTGAAGAATGCAGACGGAATGGAAGTATATGAGCTTACAGAAGCAATCAAGGAGCTTTCCAATGATAAGCAGAACATCAGTGACTATCTGGATCTTTTCCAGTTCTGGTTCCGTGATGTACTGATGTTTAAGGCTACACGGGAAGTTGATAATCTTGTATTTAAGCAGGAAATAAATTATATAAGGGAACAGGCAAGCCAGCGTTCCTATGAGAACCTGGAGAAGATTCTGGATGCACTGGAGAAAACAAAAGTACGTCTTCGTGCCAATGTAAATACAGAACTTGCTCTTGAGCTTCTGTTCCTTACAATCAGGGAGAAATAGAATGGCAAAAGTAGTAGGCGTAAGATTTCGGAATGTAGGTAAGATCTATTACTTCAATCCGAAGAACTATAAAGTGAAACCGGGCGATCATGTAATTGTGGAGACTGCCCGCGGTGTTGAGTATGGAAAGGTGGTGCTTGCACCTAAGGATGTGGTGGATGACCAGGTGGTACATCCTTTGAAGGAAGTGCTTCGTGTGGCTACCAAAGACGATGATGAAAGAGAGAAGTATAACAGGGAGCGTGAGAGGGACGCTTTCAAGATCTGCCAGAAGAAGATTCGCGAGCATGGACTTGAGATGAAGCTGATTGACGCAGAGTATACTTTTGATAACAATAAAGTGTTGTTTTACTTTACAGCAGACGGCAGAATTGATTTTCGCCAGCTGGTAAAGGATCTTGCATCTATTTTTAAGACAAGAATTGAACTTCGCCAGATTGGTGTAAGAGATGAAACAAAAATTCTTGGAGGAATCGGTATCTGCGGCAGATGTCTCTGCTGTCATACTTATCTTTCCGAGTTTGCACCTGTATCCATCCGAATGGCCAAGGAACAGAATCTCTCTCTGAACCAGACGAAGATTTCAGGTGTATGCGGAAGACTGATGTGCTGTCTGAAGAATGAGCAGGAGACCTATGAGGAGCTGAATCGCAGACTTCCGGGAATCGGAGATACGGTAACTACTCCAGACGGAATCCAGGGCAATGTACAGAGTGTAAATGTACTCCGCCAGCTTGTAAAGGTAGTAGTAGAAATTGGTGATGAGAAAGAAATTCAGGAATTCCCTGTAGGCGAACTGAAATTCCGTTCCAGAAAAAAGAAAGTAAAAGTCTCTGAACAGGAATTAAAGGAACTGAAGGATCTTGAAGATAAAAAGGGAGATTCCAAATTAGATGATTAATGATCTTGTGAAGGAGAATGAGCGGGTAGATGATCTGCAGAATGGCTATTATATCATTCAGGATCCCCGGAAATTCTGCTTCGGTATGGACGCTGTTCTTTTATCTGGGTTTGCCAGAGTGAAGAAGGGAGAGAAGGTTCTCGATATGGGAACGGGAACTGGTATTATTCCGGTACTCCTTGCTTCCAAGACTGTGGGAGAGCATTTCACAGGTCTGGAAATCCAGGAAGAGTGTGCTGAAATGGCGGCAAGAAGTGTGAAATACAATAACCTGGAGGACAGGGTCAGTATCAGACAAGGTGATATTAAGGAGGCTGTCAGTATTTTCGGGGCAGCTTCTTTTCATGTTGTCACCTGCAATCCGCCCTATATGATCGGGCAGCATGGACTGACCAATCCGCATATGCCAAAGGCAATCGCCCGACATGAGATCCTTTGTACTCTTGAGGATGTGGTAAGCCAGGCTTCGAAGCTTCTTGGAGACAGAGGACGTTTTTACATGGTACACAGACCGTTCAGACTGACAGAAATTATGCAGGTTTTGACGAAATATAAGCTGGAGCCTAAGCGTATGCAGCTTGTTTATCCATACATTGACAGGGAGCCTAATATGGTGCTCATAGAAGCCCTGAAAGGCGGCAATTCCCGGATTACTGTGGAAAGACCGCTGATCGTGTATGAGAAGCCGGGAGTCTATACAAAGGACATTCTGGAAATGTACGATATGATTTAAAAAGATCGCAAATAAAAAATGAAAAACAGATGATTGCAGAAGGGAGAAAAATATGAGTGGTAAATTATATCTATGTGCCACGCCAATCGGAAATCTGGAGGATATTACGCTTCGCGTGCTCCGTGTTCTGAAGGAAGTGGATCTGATCGCTGCGGAAGACACCCGCAACAGTATCAAGCTTCTCAATCATTTTGACATAAAAACTCCAATGACCAGTTACCATGAGTACAACAAAGTGGAGAAAGCCTACACCCTCATTGAGAAAATGCAGGAGGGTCTGAATGTGGCTCTGATCACAGATGCGGGAACACCTGGAATTTCTGACCCAGGGGAAGTATTGGCTGCTATGTGTTACGATGCCGGAATTGAAGTAACTTCGCTTCCAGGCCCGGCAGCATGCATCACGGCTCTTACCCTGTCCGGACTTTCCACCCGCAGATTTGCATTCGAGGCCTTTTTACCTCCGGATAAAAAAGAGAGGAAAGCCATTCTGGAAGAGTTGAAAAACGAAACCCGCACCATCATCCTTTATGAGGCACCCCATCACTTGGTTGGTACCCTGCAGGAATTGTACCAGGCTCTTGGAAACCGCAGAATGACTCTTTGCCGTGAGCTTACCAAGAAGTATGAAACGGCATTTCGGACAACAATCGAAGATCTGATTGCTTTTTACAAAGATCAGAAGCCCCTTGGAGAGTGTGTCCTGGTGATCGAGGGCAGAAGCCGAAAGGAAATGGAACAGGAGTCACAGGAATCCTGGAGAGACATCTCCATTGAGGAACATATGGCGATTTATGAGAATCAGGGGATCGCACGCAAAGAGGCAATGAAGATGGTTGCAAAGGATCGAGGTGTGACAAAAAGAGATATTTACCAGGCGCTTTTGCTGCAAAAATAGAGAAGAAACTGTTCTGGCAGGTGTTATTCCTGACAAGCAGACATATAGGGGGAGATAAGGCGTATTTTTGACGGATATCCGTTGAAAATACGCCGTTTTTTTTACATCTTGAAATGGCTTTTAACTGGCAAAAACGGGGATTTTGTGCTATAATAAATCTGTATTTTTATGCGCAAAAACAGGAATGAGATTTGGCAGCAGAAATGAGCCGTAAATTCCTGTAACTTTTTAATAGATCATAACAGGAGGAATATCATGGGCGAAACAAATACAGAATACGGAGCGGACCAAATCCAGATTCTGGAGGGTCTGGAAGCCGTACGTAAGAGACCTGGTATGTACATTGGAAGTACATCCAGCCGTGGTCTCCATCATCTTGTATACGAAATCGTGGACAATGCCGTAGATGAGGCACTGGCTGGTTACTGTACAGAAATAAATGTAGCGATCAATCCTGATAACTCCATCACAGTTGTAGACAATGGACGAGGCATTCCGGTAGGAATCAATCATAAAGCCGGCATTCCAGCTGTAGAGGTGGTATTTACCATTCTTCATGCCGGCGGTAAGTTTGGCGGTGGAGGATACAAGGTATCAGGAGGTCTTCACGGAGTAGGTGCATCCGTTGTTAATGCACTTTCTGAATGGCTTGAAGTATCAATCTGCAGAGATGGAAAGAGATATGAGCAGCGTTACGAGCGTGGTAAGACAATGTATCCGCTTAAGGAAGTTGGAGAATGTGGTGATTCTACCGGAACTACTGTTACTTTTCTCCCGGACAAGCAGATATTCGAGGAGACTGTATACGATTACGATATCCTGAAACAGCGTCTCCGTGAAATGGCTTTTCTTACCAAAGGTCTGAAGATCATTCTTACTGACAAGCGGGAAGGTATGGAAAGGGAGAAAACTTTCCACTATGAAGGTGGTATCCGTGAATTTGTAACTTATCTGAACAGAAGTAAAGAAGCTCTTTATCCGGAGATCATTTACTGCGAGGGTGAGAAGGACGGTGTGGCGGTTGAAGTTGCCATGCAGCACAATGATTCTTATACAGAGAATACTTACGGATTTGTAAACAATATTAATACTCCTGAAGGCGGTACCCATATTACTGGTTTCAGAAATGCCATTACAAACACATTTAACGATTACGCCAGAAAGAATAAGCTTCTCAAGGACAGCGAGCCAAACCTTTCCGGTGATGATATCCGAGAAGGCCTGACAGCTATTGTCAGCGTTAAAATTGGCAATCCGCAGTTTGAAGGCCAGACGAAGCAGAAACTTGGCAACAGTGAGGCCAGAGGAGCTGTGGACAGTGTTGTAAGCAAACAGCTTGAGATTTTTCTGGAACAGAATCCTGCTGTAGCCAAGGCGACCGTAGAGAAGTCTGTACTTGCCCAGAGAGCCAGAGAGGCAGCGCGTAAGGCACGAGATCTTACAAGAAGGAAGTCTGCCCTTGACAGTATGTCCCTTCCAGGCAAGCTTGCCGATTGCTCGGACAAGAATCCGGAAAATTGCGAAATCTATATCGTAGAGGGAGATTCTGCGGGTGGTTCTGCGAAGACAGCACGTAACCGTGCTACACAGGCTATTCTTCCTCTTCGTGGAAAAATCCTGAACGTAGAGAAAGCCCGTCTGGACAAGATTTATGCAAACAAAGAGATCAAGGCTATGATCACAGCCTTTGGCACTGGTATTCATGATGATTTCGATATTTCCAAACTGAGATATCACAAGATCATCATTATGACTGATGCCGATGTTGACGGTGCCCACATTGCCACACTGCTTCTTACATTCCTGTACAGATTTATGCCGGAACTGATCAAGCAGGGCTATGTATATCTGGCACAGCCGCCGCTGTACAAGATCGAGAAGAACAAGAAGGTATGGTACGCTTATGATGACGATGAGCTGAACGCCATCCTTACAGAGATAGGACGAGACTCCAACAATAAGATCCAGCGTTACAAAGGTCTGGGAGAGATGGATGCAGAGCAGCTTTGGGAAACTACCATGGATCCGGAGAAGCGTATTCTTCTCCGCGTTACAATGGATGAGGCAGCTACCTCCGAAATTGACCTTGTATTTACCACACTTATGGGTGACAAGGTAGAACCAAGACGTGAATTTATCGAAGAGAATGCACGCTTTGTAAAGAATCTGGATATCTAGGGGAGATAGAACAATATGGATGACAAGATTTTTGACCAGGTCCATGATGTGGATCTGGAGAAAACCATGAAAGAATCTTACATCGAATATGCTATGAGCGTTATTGCTTCAAGAGCGCTTCCTGATGTAAGAGATGGTTTGAAACCGGTACAGCGTAGAGTGCTGTATTCTATGATCGAATTGAACAACGGTCCGGATAAGCCACATCGTAAATGTGCCCGTATCGTTGGTGATACCATGGGTAAGTATCATCCTCATGGTGACAGCTCTATTTACGGAGCACTTGTAAATATGGCACAGGACTGGTCTTTCCGCTATACTCTTGTTGACGGACATGGAAACTTCGGTTCTGTGGACGGCGACGGCGCAGCTGCCATGCGATACACTGAGGCCCGCCTGAGCAAAATTTCCATGGAGATGCTTGCTGACATTAATAAAGATACTGTAGACTTCCAGCCAAACTTTGATGAAACTGAGAGAGAGCCAAAGGTGCTTCCTTCCAGGTTCCCGAACCTGCTGGTCAATGGTACTACAGGTATTGCTGTTGGTATGGCTACCAATATTCCGCCTCACAATCTTCGTGAGGTTATTAATGCTGTTGTAAAAATTATTGACAATACCATCGAGGAGCAGAGAGAAACCACAATTGAAGAGCTTCTTGACGTTGTAAAAGGTCCGGATTTCCCTACAGGAGCTACTATTCTCGGAAGAAGGGGAATCGAGGAGGCATACCGCACAGGCCGCGGAAAGATCCGTGTACGTGCAGTATCAAATATTGAGACCTTACCAAATGGAAAATCACGTATTATCGTTACGGAGCTTCCCTATCTGGTAAATAAAGCCCGGCTGATCGAGAAGATCGCAGAGCTTGTCCGTGATAAAAAGATTGATGGAATTACTGACCTGAATGATCATTCCAGCCGTGAGGGAATGCGTATTTGTATTGACCTGCGTAAAGATGCCAATGCAAATGTTGTTCTGAATCAGCTGTACAAGCATACCCAGCTGCAAGATACTTTTGGCGTTATTATGCTTTGCGTGGTACCTCAGGGCGACAGCCTTGTACCAAAGGTACTGAATCTGAAAGAACTTCTGGAGCATTATCTGGCTCATCAGGAGGACGTTGTTACCAGAAGAACCAAATATGATCTGAATAAAGCACAGGAACGTGCCCACATTTTGGAAGGCTTGCTGAAAGCCCTGGATAATATCGACGAAGTTATCAGAATCATTCGTGCTGCCCGCAATGTTCAGATTGCGAAGCAGGAATTGATGGACAGATTTGAACTGACGGATGTGCAGGCTCAGGCTATTGTAGATATGCGTCTGAGAGCTCTCACCGGTTTGGAAAGAGAGAAGCTGGAAGCAGAATATGCAGAATTAGAAGAGAAGATCCGCAAATTCCTGGCAATTCTTGCAGACAGAAATCTCCTTCTTCGTGTTGTAAGGGAAGAAATCCTCGCAATCGCTGACAAATACGGCGATGAGAGAAGAACTGCCATCGGATATGATGTCTATGATCTTTCCACAGAAGATCTGATTCCAAGGGAAAATACGGTCATTACTATGACAAAACTTGGTTATATCAAGAGAATGACTGTAGATAATTTCCGCAGCCAGAACAGAGGCGGACGTGGAATCAAGGGAATGCAGACCATAGATGACGATTATATCGAAGAACTGCTTATGACTACTACTCACCATTATCTGATGTTCTTTACCAATACAGGACGTGTATACAGACTAAAAGCATACGAGATCCCTGAGGCAGGAAGAACTGCAAGAGGTACTGCAATTGTCAATCTTCTGCAGCTTATGCCAGGTGAGCGCATTACATCTGTTATTCCTATGCGTAAATTCGAAGAAGGCAAGTATCTGGTTATGGCAACTAAGGCTGGTCTTGTGAAGAAGACACCTATGGAAGAATATGCAAATGTACGTAAGACAGGTCTTGTGGCAATCACACTTCGTGATGATGATGAGCTTATTGAAGTTAAGGCTACAGACGATACAAAAGATATTATGCTTGTGACGAAAGACGGTATGTGCATCCGTTTCAAGGAGACTGATGTAAGAAGTACCGGAAGAAGCTCCATGGGTGTTCGGGGTATGAATCTTGATCCTGGAGATGAGGTTGTGGCAATGCAGCTGAATTCTCAGGGAGATTACCTGCTTGTAGTATCTGAAAATGGTATGGGCAAACGTACAGCTATGAGTGAATTTACCTGCCAGAACCGTGGAGGTAAGGGTGTGAAGTGTTACAAGATCACCGAGAAAACCGGTAATGTGATTGGTGCTAAAGCTGTCAATGAAGAAAACGAGATTATGATGATCACTACAGAAGGAATCATTATTCGTATTACCTGTGCTGGAATTTCTATTCTTGGAAGAATCACTTCCGGAGTGAAGCTGATCAATCTGGATGAGGGTGTAACAGTGGCAAGTCTTGCCAAGGTTCGCGAGAAAGCAGAGGGAAATACGGAGAACGGCAGCAGTGAGGAGCCGACTGAGGAGACTGAGGAAGTTTTTGAAGAAGAGGATTCACAGGATACAAATGATGCAGAATAAAGGAATCTGTGAAGTATGAAAAAAAGAACCAGAATTTTAATCCTGGGTATTGCCATGATGTTTATCATGGCAATGTCCGGATGCGGCGTAAATCATAAATCGCCGGAGGGAGTAGTGGAAGCCCTCATAAAGAATTATGTAAGCGGAAGTGAGAAGAAGGTGAAGCAGTGTTATTCTCAGGAAAAGGATACCAATGAACTTCTACAGAATGAGATTGATGCTACTTTAAAATATTTTGCTGCTCATAATCCAACAAAAGTAAAAGTAGAACAGTGCGATATTCTTTCCGAAAACGGCGATTATACTTACGTGTACATTATTTACAATCTGGTATTGGAAAATGACCAGGAGTATCCATGCGTAGGAACCTATATGACGGAGAAAAAAGATGGTAAATACTATGTAATGTCACCTTCCGAGATCACAGATGATCTGCGGAATCAGGCTGCAGATGACTATGCCAAGTTTATGACTGCAGATTCTTATAAGACTTATACGAAAGCATACAATGTATTTATCAAAAAGAACCCGGGGTATGAGGAGAAAATTGCGAATAAGCTGGATGCAGAGTAGAAGGGAGGCTGCTGCAGGATGATTGAATCTTGCAGTGGCCCTTTTTCATATCGTGATTTGATATGGAACCGAAAAATATTTTTATCGCACTGGGGAGTTTTGCATAGAGGAAAGGAGCTTGGAAATGAAAAGAATCATTGTAATGGTACTGAAGAATATTATATTCGTACCATATTATTGGATCATGCTGAACTGGTATGCTGTGCATGTGGATAAATACACAGAGGAACAGCGCTATGCCATGTTGAAAAAAATTGACCATGCAGCTAATCGTGGAGGAAATCTTCATATAGACGGCCATGGAGTAGAAAATATACCTTCGCAAAATGGGTTTATGTTTTATCCGAATCACCAGGGATTGTATGACGTGCTTGCCATAATGGAGGTCTGCCCGGTACCTTTTTCAGTAGTTGCAAAGAAGGAAGTTGGAAATGTACCGTTTTTGAAGCAGGTATTTTCATGTATGAAGGCATTTTTGATTGACAGGGAAGATATTAAACAATCTATGCAGGTGATCATTAATGTAACGAAAGAAGTAAAAGCAGGAAGAAATTATCTCATTTTTGCAGAAGGGACCAGAAGCAAAAATGGAAACCATCCTCAGGAATTTAAAGGCGGAAGTTTTAAGGCTGCCATGAAAGCAAAATGTCCGATTGTACCGGTTACATTGATTGATTCTTATAAAGCATTTGATACCGGTTCTGCAAAAATGCTGAATGTTCAAGTGCATTTTCTGAAGCCCATGGAATATGAAGAATATAAAGATATGAAATCAACTGAGATTGCCGCAGAGGTAAAAAGAAGAATTGAAGAGACTATCCGGGCGAATGAAAATAGTAACTGTTCACTTCGTAACCAGTAAACGCTTCGCGATGCACAGAAATCATGCATTTGCATGATTTCGCACCGAAATTCTCATAAAAAATAAAAAACTTAAAAAAGATGTTGACAAGAAGTGATCTTTTAAGTATAATAACAAATGCGCTACGAAAGATGCGCAACTCCACAATTTAACATTGGTTAAGTAGTTCGGAGACTGGAGAAGTACTCAAGAGGCCGAAGAGGTGCCCCTGCTAAGGGTATAGGTCGTTAACGCGGCGCGAGGGTTCAAATCCCTCCTTCTCCGCTTTTGATTTTTTAAAATTTTAAATTAAAAAAATCAAAAAAGTGGTTGACAAAGCTTTCTACTTGTGGTAAAGTGGACAAGTCGTCAATAAAGACAAAAAACTTCATCAAAAAAGTTTTGAAAAAACTTAAAAAAGTTCTTGACAAACAAAAAGAGATGAGGTAAAATAAACAAGCTGTCGCAAAGAAATGACAGCGGAACAACCTTGATAACTAAACAGTGAAACACATACGATTCTCGAAAATTCTTAACGAATCATCATTCAAATGAATGAACTTTTTATAACAGTAATGACGAGAGATAACTAAGCTAGTTGGTTGTCTTGAGTACATCAAACACTTTATCAGAGAGTTTGATCCTGGCTCAGGATGAACGCTGGCGGCGTGCTTAACACATGCAAGTCGAACGGGAAACATTTTATTGAAGCTTCGGCAGATTTAGATTGTTTCTAGTGGCGGACGGGTGAGTAACGCGTGGGTAACCTGCCTTATACTGGGGGATAACAGCCAGAAATGGCTGCTAATACCGCATAAGCGCACAGAACCGCATGGTTCGGTGTGAAAAACTCCGGTGGTATAAGATGGACCCGCGTTGGATTAGCTAGTTGGCAGGGCAGCGGCCTACCAAGGCGA
>NZ_JBCOME010000029.1:0-23507 GCF_040924365.1 Ruminococcus sp. 1001136sp1_2201st1_G3_2201SCRN_220225
CTATAACAAAGCATTTCATTTCAGTAAGTCTATTTAATATCATCTCTGGTATCTTCGGCGCTCTGCCGCTTCAGAAATCTCATGCTTTTCCCATATAGCAGCAGGAAGGTTTCTGACCAAAATGTAGAGATTTACATTAAGAGGCCTTCCACCATCTTTATAAGGAGGTCTTCTATGAACAATGTATCTTTACCTGTAAACCGTATTTACAAGGATCGACTCTACAAGATGATTTTTAATGACAAATCAGAATTACTGAAACTTTACAATGCAATTAACGGAACTCATTATGATGATCCTGCAATGCTAACAATTACTACATTGGATAACGCAATCTACATGACAATGGAAAATGATCTTTCCTTTATTATTGATATGCGCCTGGCACTTTATGAACAACAGTCCACGGTAAATCCCAACCTGCCTTTACGCTTTCTCATGTACATAACAGATATTTATTCAGCCTATACGAAAGACATGAACATATATGGTTCCAAGAAAGTGCAGATTCCGCTGCCTTCCTTCGTAATCTTTTATAATGGTGTGAAGTCGCAGCCAGACAGGACAGAATTTCTTCTTTCAGAGTTATTTCATCCAACAACCGACCAACCAGCGTTGGAATTGAAAGCGGTTATGCTTAACATCAATAAGGGGCATAACCAGGAATTAATGAATGCCTGTCATACCCTTCGTGATTACTCCGAATATGTTGCTCGCATTCGTACCTATTCTGCTGAAATGCCACTGACTGACGCAGTTGAGAAGGCAATTACCGAATGTATCCATGAAAACATCCTGCGGGATTTTTTACTAAAGAACCGAGCGGAGGCGAAAGCTATGAGTATTTATGAATATGATGAAGAGAAAACCTTGCGTATGTTTCGGGAAGAGGGTTATGAAGACGGAGAACGGAATGGAAAAATCCAGGCAACTATTGAAATGTGTTTGGAATTTAACCTCTCTTCAGATGCCATTGTTCAAAAACTAATGACGAAATTTCAGTTTTCTGAAAACCAGGCACAGGAATATCTAGACAACTATATAGCTCAAAATTCTTAAACTAATTTTTTCTATGAATAATTGTAATTTCATAATATCCTTGCGCAAAACTGGCGGAGGATAAATACTTCCTTCATCTGGAAGCATCTCCCCCGCCGCCTTAATTCCTACAGAAATTCCTTCAGCTTCTCCACATTCTCCTCTTCGAATTCCTGCAGCCGTTCCATCAGTTTTTTGATGTCTTTCTCCACGTCATTTTCGTACTGATGAAGCTTTTTCACGGCTTCGGTAATTCCCATGCTGCTGCCCTGGATCAGCATTTTGGCGATGTGGGAGGTGGAGTCGTCGGCCATAGTCTGGAGGTTAACCATAAGGTAGGTGCGGATTTTTTCGAAGGTGCCAAGACCTTTTTCGTCATATCCGCTTCGATTCAGAATATCCCTGGCTTCATTATGAAACTTCCGATAGCCCTCAATCTGCTTTTCCAGATATGTCTGCAATTTTTCGTCTTCCGTGATCTCAAGCAGCTGCTCCAAGGTGTCTATACCCATCTGGGAATTCTGATACACATAGTTTAGAAATTCTACATCGGCATTCATAAGCGTGTCTCCTTTACTGTAAATCCATTTCTTTACATATGAAATAATAAAACTATCCTCTATGTCTATTGTAGAATTCCCGTTTTTGCCGTTATTATTCCAATACACGCCCATATTCTGCCCTTCTTTTCGTTAAATATAGTTTCCAAATCAGCCTCATAGCCTGCTTACTCCATTTTATTACTTTGATATAAAATTTCATTCAAACCATGCTTCCATGGGCAAAGAGGCCACGAATATTTGAGAGGCTGGACAGTATGGACAACAGAAGCAAATCATGCAAAGCTTCAATTTGCAACTACTCACTTTTACTCATACTTTACAATTTCCTTCTTCAGCCTCTTCATGATCCGTTTTTCCAGCCTGGAAATATAAGACTGTGAAATCCCCAGAAGGTCCGCCACTTCTTTCTGTGTTTTCTCCCTTCCCTCCTGCCTTCCAAGCCCGAACCGCAATTTGATAATCGTCTGTTCCCTTGGAGAAAGCTTGGAAATTGCTTTTCCCAGAAGCTTGATTTCCACCTCGTTCTCCAGCCTCTGGGAGATCACATCATCATCCGTTCCCAAAATATCAGAAAGCAAAAGCTCGTTTCCGTCCCAGTCCACATTCAGAGGCTCATCTATGGAAACCTCCATTTTCGTCTTACTGTTACGTCTGAGATACATAAGAATTTCGTTTTCAATACATCTGGATGCATACGTAGCCAGCTTAATATTTTTTACCGGGTTAAAAGTATTGATTGCCTTGATTAGCCCAATCGTACCAATGGAGATCAGATCCTCCACACTCACACCTGTATTATCAAACTTTTTGGCTATATAGACCACCAGCCTGAGATTGTGCTCGATCAAGGTAGACTTTGCCTCTTTTTCCTCTGGTGTACCCAGTTTTTCAAGGATCCTCGCTTCTCTTTGTGTTTCCAGTGGCGGCGGCAGAATATCACTTCCACCAATATAATAAACCTCTCCCTGTCTGCCGAGCAGGAATCTGGGCATTACCTGAAATGGATAATACGCTGCACTTGCTGATCTGTTCATGAATAAGTCCCCCTCCTAATGCAAAATTCTGGAATTCAACAGTACCTGGTACTCTTTTCCCAAAGCAGAGGGTTCCACGGCCAGCGCCAGCACCGGATTTGCCACATGAATCACCTCCCTGGGAGTGTGAATACAAAGGTCATCTAACACCACTGCCAACAGCACGCCTTCCTCTCCGATTGTCTTATAGGGCAAAAAGTGCGGATGCAAGTCAGCCGGCTCTGTACCTTCCAGCTCCCCTGGGTTCTCCTTAAGGTGTTTCAGCCTGTCTGCATTTTCCTGCGGAAGCAATGCGTCCAGAACCTCCGGTTTTATAATAAATACCTCCTTCTGGCTGATGGGGTCTACAAGAAAATTTCCTGTATCCAAAAGCCCGAAAAACGGTTGTACATTTCCCCGATAGGACAGGGTAACTGGATAAATATTTTTCCATCTGGCACGGAAAGAATCGCTAAGATAGATCAGTGCACTAAGTCCCATGTAGGCTCCTGCGGCAACAATCAAAAAGCGTATGGGTGTCGCCTTTTTTACAGGTGCCGCTTCCATAAGGCCTCCCATGAAAAAAGCCATCAGATAAACAGTCACCAGTGCTTTTACCAGAAGTCCGTTTTTCTTAAGATCCAGTCCAAGAACCAGCATGCCCCAGGCACAGCCGCCATGGAGCAGTACCTTTGCAGGAAAAATCATATCCGGCAGTACATATAAAATGAGGCAGGAAAACAGAGCGCCAATGGCTGCCGCCAGCAAAATCCTTCCACGATTTCTTTTTCGCAAGAAAAGCTTTCCTACAATGCAAAGAAGAACGTAATCCATTAAAAGATTCGTCAGAAAGACGATGTCTATGTATACGTCATAATACATAAAAAGCCCCCTGTGGCCTGTCGTCCGTTACCTTTTGTGGTAACGTCAATCCTTCACTTTGGTAAGTGAACCCATTATACGGTCACAGAGGGCGCAGATTTTGTCAAAAAGGGGCGGGAAATCCTAAGAATTTCTCGCCCCAAATCGACAGCATGATCTGTCATTTTTCGTTATTTTGTTCTAAATTAATTCTGTCAATATTATTTTCAATTAAAGCAATTCATTTTTTCATGCTTCGTGCAAAATTAATTCTACTGCTTTAATTCGTCTTCTTCATTTTTCTCATGTAAAGCATCCAGAAGACTTCTCAGTTCTCCAATCGGAAACTGTCCCGGTGCAGATGCGGCGCCAACTGTTCCAAAGGTAATGCCAGAGCCGAAGTTCTCTCCGGAAATTCGGGTAATAGAACCAATACTTCCCATTGCCATGGATACCAAAGGCTTTTCGCACTCCTGTCTCATAGCATTTGTTGCCTCCATAATTGCTGCCACGTCTTCGAAACCATGAGGCATTACCGCCATTTTCAAAATATCAGCGCCTGATTTTTCCATTTCGCGGAAGCGGTTTAAAAGAACCTCCTGACTGTCTGTTTTGTGGAAATCATGGGAAGAAGCGATCACTTTGACTCCTTCTTTTTGAAGCTCTGCCACCAGCTTTTTCTTCTCTTCCGAATTACTCATAACTTCCACATCAACCAGGTCTGCCTTTTTGCCTTTTGCAATATTTATATTGCAGGCAGCGTAATCCTCCAGAGAAATGGTAATATTTCCGCCTTCCTCACTTGTCCGGATTGTAAAAAGCAGTGGTGTTTCACCAAGAATTTCTGCCAACGCTTCAAGCACATTCTGGCAGGCTTCCGGATTCATCAGTTCTTCAAAGAAATCTGCACGCCATTCCACCAGATCTGCAGCTGCTTTTTTGGCATCCTCTGCTTCCTGGCAGATTTTTTCTCTGGTGGTTCCAGTAAGAGGAACGCAGATTTTCGGGATTCCTGCTCCGATAGTCAGGTTCTTTATCTGAATAGGTTTTGTCATTTCTTGACATCTCCTTTCTCATAGAATAATATATACTTAGTAACGCTTTAATGATTTCCAGTTTTAAACTAAATGAAAGTTCATGTTCCAATATCTTAAGGCTGTTCATACTAGAGCGTGTTTGAAAAAGGCTTTCTGCAAGATGTGCGTCACAATTTGTGGGAGATTTCGCTCGGATGAGGACGCCGTAGCGGGCTACGGCAACCGAATTCGGGTGAAATATACCGCAAAGTGGGGCGTGCAGATTGCGGGAATGATTTTTCAAACACGCTCTAAAACGATCCAGGATCAGACGAAGCTTAATCTCTCCATTTTCACTGTTCACAATGCTTCTTCTCTGATGGATAATTGCGCGTCTGGAGCCGGAGAACTTGCGGTCGATTTTTAATACGGATTCATAAGGGCGAAAGCTTACTGCTGTATGGTATGTATCATTCTGGGCAAAACGCACTGCAAATTTTTTATAAATATTCTGCGCATCTGCCGGGCGAAGGGTGATTTCCATATCCACACATCTTCCCTCTATGCCATCCAGACGAATTACATCCTCAAAAGCAACATTCTTATATTCTGTCTTATTTGTGCGAAGCTTCTCAATTTCCCGAATCGGTTTCTGGATCAGGCGGCCGTCTTTAATGGAAAGCTCTCTTGGAAGGCTCATCTGTCCAAACCATTTTCCCTTCGGAATTCTGTTATTCGCACATGTATCCCAGTTCTGCATCCAGCCGATCATAATTCTTCTTCCGTCTGGTGCTTCCACTGTCTGCATTGCATAATAGTCGATACCATAGTCCACTGCCTGGTCTTTTTCCGGAATAAAGGTTTTGGTCTCTTCATCAAATTTACCAATCAGGCAAAGGGTTCCATCGACATTGTTGTTGCTGCAGTTACAACTGCGATTGCCATTGAAATACGTTTTTTATTTTTGCTTCCTCCTGTTTTTTACGTTCTTGTTCGGACGTTTTCTTTATGATTGTATGATAGCATTGCGCCTTATACATGTCAAGCGGTTGTCATATTTTTCTGTGATTTTAAAGTCATTTCGTTAGTTTTATACTATTTTATAGCTCTTATTTTGTGCAATTTTAAATGTATTTTATACTGATATGTTGCGTAATTTCAGTTTTTTCTTAAAATTCGTTCTTTCTAATATCGCAACCGCATATCATATTTATCATCGTACAAAACAAAGCGAACAAGTATGTTTCATACTTCCTAAATCCATCAAGCTTTTAGAGACTTGTTATGCTTTGCGCATCAGATGCACTCTGCTTTAGCAGACAGATTCCTATTGCATAAAAAAATCAGCTGCTACGCAAAAACCAGAGGCAATTGCTATAACAGCTGACTTGTAATTTTCTATTCGGGAGATTTCCCGGTTATCTAAAAGAAATTCCTGTTTCTTTCAGGTTGTTCCGCGCTCAACCAGGGTAACCGGAAATACGGTCTTGGTGGGTACCATTTTTCCCTCATTGATCTGTGCGATGGTAGCAACTGCTATCTCTGCCATCTGCTCCACAGGCTGATGAATCGTCGTAAGACCCGGGCTGGTAAACTGCGCAATGTTCACGTCATCAAAGCCTACAAGCTTCAACCGCTCCGGAACCTTAATTCCCAGATCCGCACATGCCTGCAGTACGTAAGCACCAATAACATCCGAACTGGCAAATACACCATCCACCTCAGAATTATCCACCAGTGCTTTTCTCACAAATTCATAATATTCCAGTGAATCAAAAAGACGTTTGTCTGTTACCATAACCACATTATCTTTATTTAATCTTTTACAGGTATCGCTAAATGCAACTTCACGGAGATCTCCGGGCATATGGATATCAACCCCTGCACTTGTTCCGCCGATATACATCAGTTTCCTGCAGCCTTTATCAATAAGCAGCTCTGTCGCCAGTGTACCGCCCTGATAGTTATCACACTCAATCCCGGACGTCCCTTCATCCATAGAACGCTCCAATGTGATCAATGGAAAATCCAGTCCTTTAAACTTCTCAGTCTCAAAGCTTCCACTGCAGAGAACCGCACCGGCCACTCTTTCGCTTTTACACATCTCAATGCACTGTTCTTCACGCTCTTCTTTATATCGCGAAACAAAAAGCATAATACGATATCCCTGCCTGGCAGCTTCCCGCTCCAGACAGCTTAACACCTTGGAAAAATAAGGATGTTCAATATTCGGCAGAATAACTCCGATGGTATTGCTCTTCTGTTTAGACAGAGCACGAGCTGTCTCATTAGGCTGATAATTCAGTTCTTTCATCACCTGATATACTTTCTCTCTGGTCTTGTCACTGATATAGCCTCTGTTATTCAGGACTCTGGAAACAGTTCCTACCGTCAGACCCGAGGCCTTCGCCACATCCTTAAGTGTTGCCATATATATAAATCTCCTTTATTGCGAGCTGCAGTAATTTTTAACCGAATCAAATAGTGAAGCGAACCTGGAATATCCGCTTGACTTTCATCTTGATTTTATCACCTCGTAGTTTCTTGAGTCAACCGATAAATATACTCCGTTTTCACGCCGTTAAACTTACTGTTGCTGTTCACTGGTAACATTCCGCGAGGTGTTTTTTGAACAAAGTTCACAGTAACAACTTACTCTGTTTTTACACCGATAAGTATATTCTGTTTTTACATCCACCCGGCATCCATGTCACTGCAGGCCATCACCACGCAGTCGATTCCAAGAAGGATCAGATAACCGCCAATAATAAAGCCCGTTGAAAACAACGCTACCCACGGCCAGATGATCATCAGACAGCCAAGGATGATTCCAAGAATATTTACAATCAAAGTAAAGTAATAGTAAACTTTTCCTGCCAGACGGACCAGAGGGATGTGGGTCAATCTGGAAACAGAATGAGCGATGAACCAGATTGGGAGAAGCAGGGTCATAATCAGCTCTCCGGCATTTGGGTACATCAGAAGCATTAGTCCGGCAAGGAGACTTAAAATTCCAGTCACCAGAGCAATGGTAGGTCCGAAGCCGATATAGCGCTCTGTTTTTGCATAAAATACAATATCTGAAATTCCGGTAATGACAGCAAGAAAACCATACGCAAAGGTAATTCCGCGGAGCATGCCGCCTGGATTACACAACGTATAAATTCCAAGAAGGATCAACAGGATTCCCTCGATGAGTTCCAGCCAGCCATAACGTGAACGTCTTCTCATTTTTCCTCACTCTCCTCTTTGTTATTTAAAATTTTCATAAACTCTTCGCCAGTTATCGTTTCTTTTTCATAAAGGAACATAGCCAGTTCATCCAGTTTTTTACGGTTGTCTGTCAGGATCTTTTTGGCTTTTTCATGTTCTCGTTTTACTAATTCTACGACCTTCTCATCGATTTCCTTCTGGGTATCTGCGGAGCAGGAAAGGGATGCATCGCCGCCAAGGTACTGGTTGGAAACGGTTTCCATAGCCACCATGTCGAACTCGTCGGTCATTCCGTAGCGGGTGATCATAGCTCTGGCAATCTTGGTTGCCTGCTCGATATCGTTGGAAGCGCCTGTGGTGATCTCGCCAAACACGATTTCTTCTGCAGCACGTCCGCCGGTGAAGGTTGCAATCTTATTTTCCAGTTCTTTCTTTGTCATCAGATACTTGTCACCAGTTTCTACCTGCATGGTATAGCCGAGTGCACCGGAAGTACGCGGAATAATAGTAATCTTCTGAACAGGAGCGGAATGGTTCTGAAGGGCTGCCACCAGGGCATGTCCGATTTCGTGATAGGAAACCACTTTTTTCTCCTGGTCAGAGAGAACTGCGTTTTTCTTCTGGTAACCAGCGATTACCACTTCAATGCTCTCTTCCAGGTCTGCTTCTGTAACGATTGTACGTCCGTCACGGACTGCACGAAGTGCTGCTTCGTTTACAATATTTGCCAGCTCGGCTCCGGATGCACCAGATGCCATACGTGCGATGGTGTGAAAATTCACATCATCGGATGCTTTGATTTTTCTTGCATGAACCTTCAGAATTGCTTCACGTCCTGCAAGATCGGGAAGCTCAACTGGTACGCGGCGGTCGAAACGTCCTGGACGGGTAAGTGCCGGGTCAAGGGATTCCGGGCGGTTGGTAGCTGCCAGAATGATAACCCCATTGTTGCCTTCGAAACCATCCATCTCTGTAAGCAGCTGGTTCAGTGTCTGCTCACGCTCATCGTTGCCACCAACCTGGCCATCACGTTTTTTACCGATGGCATCGATCTCATCAATGAATACGATACATGGGGCTTTCTCTTTCGCCTGCTTAAAAAGATCACGAACTTTGGAAGCACCCATACCTACAAACATTTCTACGAATTCAGAGCCGGACATGGAAAAGAATGGAACATTCGCTTCTCCGGCAACGGCTTTGGCAAGCATTGTTTTACCAGTACCTGGAGGGCCTACAAGGAGAACGCCTTTCGGCATGGAGGCTCCCACGTCTGTGTATTTCTTCGGGTTGTGAAGGTAATCTACAATCTCTGCAAGGTTTTCCTTGGCTTCATCCTCTCCGGCTACATCTGAGAAACGGATTCCTTCACTGGACTGAACGTAAACCTTTGCATTGCTTTTTCCCATGCCAAATGCCATGGAGTTTTTGCCTCCAGCCTGCTCCATCAGCTTCTTCGCCATATAATTTCCAAGAACTATGAAAATGATCAACGGCAGAAGTCCGGTTACCAGGAAGCTGAGAATCGGAGAGGCCTGCTGGTCAATGTCTTTGGTAAAGGTGGCACCGCACTCATACAGACGGTCGGTGAGAGCGGGGTCATTCATAAGACCGGTTTTATAAATTTTTTCGTTGTTCTTATCGGTAAAGACGATCTGGTTATCTTCTACTTCTACTTTACCGATGTTTTTGTCATTAATCATGCTCATGAAGGTACCATAATCGGTTTCTTCTACCTGATGTTCCATTAAGATTGGGGAAACCACCAGGTTAAAGACGATCAGTACCAGAAGCACAATGCCGTAGTAATAGATCAACGGCTTTTTTGGGGTTTTTACTTCTTTCATGGTTGTAGTCCTTTCTTATGTAAACTAATAATGTCTACTCTTCTACCTCTTTCTTCTCTTCCAGGCGCTGGGCTTCAATAGCCTCCAGCGATACCAGAAGTGCCCGGTTTACTGCCTGCATTGCAAAATCAAGGGCGTATTCTGCGGTGAGGATTTTCTCCTCCGTTCCCGGGAGCACATTTCCAAATATTGGCTCCTTATTTTTCAAATTTATGTTTTCTGCCTCCAGCACTTTTCCAACTGCTGCCTCCACCTGGTCGTAGACGCCTGCCAGCTTCATTACACAGTCTGTCTTGGAATGGCGAAGTCTGTTTTCCAAAGTGATACGGCTTTCCTGACATTCCTGTCGAAGATTCTGGATCTGTTGGTGGAGTCTTTCCGTATCCATACTCTCCGCCAGCTGAATCCGACTGTGGGTCTGTTCCAGTTTTTTATCCAGCTCGTACATTTTTACGGATAAAATTTCATGTGCCATATATGGTTCCCTCCTCTCCTTGCGGATTACGTTATCATTTCCGTTCTTTCTCAAACAGGCTCTAGCGCATGTTTGAAAAAGGCTTTCTGCAAAACGTGCGTCACAATCGCACTCCGTAATCCTGATGATTTTATTCTAGTACAAGCAGAAGAAAGTGTCGATAGCCAAAAATTTCACCGTGTATAGACAAAACGGGCAAAGTGTAAAGATACACCTTGCCCGTTTGATCTCTTATTTAGTTCCCTCCATGTATTTGCATCCGGCCTCTGGATTCTATTCCCAGTCGGTCTCCACCTCCGTCAATTTCACTTTCAAAACTGCTTCAAGGTCAATAAACACAGGAATAAAACTGTCACGAATAAACAGGAGCATTTTTCAGCACAGAAAGACATCTTCTGTAGCATTCTTTCCCATCATAATCAAATAGACTTCGTGTACGATCATATCCAGATTCTTCGTATCCTCCGGTGTCCAGTCCTGGAAAATACCAAAGATAGCATGGCTGTGGTAACGGAGGATCAGTTTCAGCTCCTGGCGGCTATAATTCTGGTACAGATTTTTTTCTTCCACAATGCTCTCAAACAACTCGTAGGTTCCTTGCATAAGGGTTTGTTCCAGTTCTTTGCCATAATTACTTTCTATGCCTTCCCGCACTTCTGGTATAGCATTGATGGCAAAAACAAACAGATACTTCAGCGCTGCTTCTGCGCCGCCCTGCTCTTTGCACGCCTCTAGCAGCCGCCTGGTTCCCTGCTTTATGCTCCACTGAATCATATCCGGTATTCCTTCGAAATGGTAGTAAAATGCCTGCCTGGTGATCTGGCACTCTTCCACAATATCCTTTACTGTAAGCTTCTTTACTTTTTTCTCCAGAACCAGCTTACGGGCTGCTTCTGTGATGATTTCTTTCATGTCCATATACTGTGGTTCTCTTTCCTTTATCCGGTGTTGAATCATAAACAGTCTCTAATTCTTATACCTTAATAGCTACATGCAAATCATATTATCGGCAACAACGACTAACTACAGCTCATACAATTTCACAGGTTATATATCTTTAACAATTTTCCTATGACGCTTATACCCACTGCATTTTCCAATAATGCTTATATTCATACTTTGAGTTTCTAATTTGACTCTTCTGAATCTGCAATATTTTCCTCATCTACAGTATCTTGTTTCTCTGGTACCACTGCATCTTCTCGCACCTGCATAGCGGCTCTCTCACGAATGCTCTTCTTCGGGGCGGCCGGTTGAGATTGCTGAGAGGATTTCTTCCTGGCTGGGTCTACTGCAAATTTGCGTTCCGGATCAGCCTTGGCAACTTTGCCTAAACGGGTGGCACCCCAAAGTAAAAACAGCGGAAGCACAATGGCTGTAAAAAGAAGCCCCAGATTCATCAATCCGGTAAAAAACAGAATTACCTGCATGACAATCTCTGTTATAAGAAGCGATATGGCCAGTTTCACAGAAAATCTGCTCTTATCTACTCTGTTGGAATTTCTTACAGATAGAAATCCAACTACAGCTTCCCAGATTCCTACTGCAATAAAACAAATACCAATCCCTTTCAGAAGTCCACTTCCCACTCCGGCATTCTCAAGAAGTTCTACATACTCTGCAGTTCCTTTATCTGCTTCCAGAGCTGTCATAAAGAAATTGATTCCATACATGATCGTGGAGGTAATGGCTGAAAACATCAGGAAAATACCACCAAACATCAGACACATCTTGCCATTCATCGCCTGCCGTGTCACCTTCATCTGCTCAAATTGATCCATAATCAAACCTGCCTCTCTTTTTTGCGAACCGACAAAAACACAATTTTAATATTAGTCTAACATATCACTTTTCGTTTTTCAATGTACAGGTTCCTGTTCGTGTAACAAACATTATGGGTTACGATTCTCGATCTTCGCAGAAACAGGCTCTAGCTTAATAATTACCTTTACTTTCCAGATTCAGCTTTATATAATGTATTAGAGTGTGTTTGACGCACAAGTTACATGTGAAAGGCAGGTTTTACCAATGAACTGCAATAAAAAAGATCTTTTACTTTATGCCGTTACTGACCGCAGCTGGTTAAATGGCAGAACTTTATATGACCAGGTCGAAGAAGCCTTAAAAGGTGGGGCTACCTTCATTCAGCTACGCGAAAAAAATCTGGATACAGATAGTTTTCTCAAAGAAGCTGCGGAAATCAAAGAGTTATGTGCGCGCTATCATGTACCATTCGTGATCAATGACAATGTAGAAATTGCAAAAGAAATCAATGCCGATGGCGTTCATGTAGGGCAGGAGGATATGGCTGCTGGTAATGCCAGAGCCATCCTCGGTTCTGACAAAATCATCGGCGTTTCTGCGCATACAGTTGAAGAGGCTGTTCTTGCTGAAAAAAATGGCGCAGATTATCTGGGAGTAGGTGCCGCATTCCAAACCGGAACCAAAAAAGATGCCGGCAATATCAGCCATGAAACTATAAAACAAATATGTAAGGCTGTAAATATTCCCGTTATTGCCATTGGCGGAATTACACATGACAATGTAATGGAACTGGCTGGAAGCGGTATCTGCGGAATTGCAGTTGTAAGTGCCATCTTTGCAGCTGAAGATATTACAAAAGCAACCAGAGAGCTTAAAGAGCTTACTCTCAAAATGAAAGATTCTACTTGTATTTCCAAAGACAATGCATCTTCCAGGAAAGGAATTTCATGTTAAGGGGTGCCATCTGGGATCTGGATGGTACGATTCTGGATTCTATGTCAGCCTGGGATCATGTAGGCGAAAATTACCTGCGAAACCAGGGAATTGAACCTGAACCGGATCTGGATGAAGCAATCGCCACTATGAGTCTCCACCAGGCAGCTGACTATTTTATTGAGCACTATGATGTAAAACAGACCCGAGATGAATTGATCAAGAGTGCTGTAGCAATTGTAGATGATTTCTACCGCTATGAAGCTCAGCTGAAGCCTCATCTGAAAGAATTTCTGGCTCAGCTTCATGAGACCGGAGTCAAAATGTGTATTGCCACTGCTACAGAGCGCTCCCTCGTGGAAGCTGCCCTGGCACGTTGCAGAGTGCTTGACTATTTCAGCGAAATCTTTACCTGCTCCTCTGTGGGTGCCGGAAAGGACGAACCAACCATTTATCGGGAAGCCTTGAACTTTCTTGGCACTGACCGAACCAATACCATGGTCTTTGAAGATTCTCTTCATGCCCTTACTACAGCTAAGAAAGATGGCTTCTATACCACTGCTGTGTACGACTCTCATGAAGAAAATCAAGAGGAAATACAGCGTCTGGCAAACTGTCGGATTCATGATTACGGTGAGTCGGAAGAGTTTATTAATTTTACAAAAAATCTATAGAACTTTTTATTTGTCGGGAAGCTTAATTGCTTCCCGATATTCTTTATTCAACCAAGTATCTACTACATTGACGCAGGATGATTTCTTCATATGCAAGGCGGAGGAAGGAGGCGTAGCGGTGGCTACGGCGACCGACGACAACGCAGCAGATGAAAAATCAGACAAGTCAATATGGCAGTTACTTAATATTCGATGTACTAGCTTATCTGCCACTTCACATGACTTCCCTTCTCGTCTTTGCTGACGATCAGCTGATCTTCAATCTCCTGCTTCAGCTCGGTCACATGAGAAATAATTCCAATCAACTTGCTTCCTCCCGCCAGTTCCTGAAGAACCTTTACCGCCTGTTCTCTGGAATGCTCATCAAGGGAACCGAAGCCTTCATCCACAAACATTACATCAAGATGTATCGCTGCAGAGCTCTCCTGGATCTGATCTGCCATTCCAAGTGCCAATGCCAGGGCTGCCATAAAGGATTCTCCTCCGGAAAGGGTACGGACTTCACGCTCTTTGCCGGTAACATTAGAATATACCATAAGATCCAGACCACGATTCTTGCCTTTCCCCGCATTCTCCTCGTCTACCATACGAAGTTCAAACTGTCCGGCAGACATATTCGCAAAGCGGCGATTGGCCGCATAAAGAATCTTCTCCAGGTAATATCTCTGCACATAGGTTTCAAGATCCATACGGTTTCCGGACATATTTCCAGACAACAGCTTATAAAGAGTTTCCAGCTTGGTATGCTTTTCAATGATTTTACCTCGCTTCTCCATCTGAGGGCTAAGAATATCATATGCCTCTTTATCAGCTTTATACTGTTCTTTATAAAGTTCCAGTTTCGTCTGAGTCTGAAGCCGTACTTTCTCAGCTTCCTCCATCTGGGACTTGGCAGCTTCCATATCCGGCTTGCTCCTGCCATCTATGGCTTTTCCAGCTGTTTCTGCAGTGGTCTGTGCGGCTAGTTTTTTTCGCTGCCAGCTGTCTGCTTCTTTTTGCAAAAGCTCCGCTGTTTCACGGGTATAGTTCTCTGCTATGTCCGCCCATTCTGCCTCTGTCATATTTTTCTCATTCATCAAAGTCTGATAAAAGGCCTGCCGCTCCTGGTAAAGCTTCTGGTGATCTGGAAGTTCCCCTTCAAATCGTTTAATCAAGCTGGTACAGTTAACCAGCTCTTCAGAAGACGCTTTTTCTTTCTTTTCAGCTTCCTTGGAAGCAGCTTCTGCAGCTTTCCATTTTCCTTTTGCCTGGTTAAACTCTGTCATAGCCGCCTCTTCTGATGGATATTCCCGGGAATCATTCAACTGCTTCAGAAGAGCTTCTGCGCTCTTGGCTGACGCTGCTGCCTCAGTCAGCTTTTGTCCGCATTCCTCTACGGCAGTTTTTCCTGATTTCTTCCGCTCTTCTACCTGTCCCAGAGCATCCTGAAGATTACGCAATGTTTTCTGGGCTGTATTAAGTCTTGTACCCTCTTCCTGTAATAAAGTTTTCCAGGTTCCAAGAAGTGTCTGTATCTGCTTCAGCAAGGCATTCCAATTACACTCTTTATCCGCCATCTGATCCTGGGCTGCACCAGAGACTTCTGAATTTCTGCTCTCCTGGAAATTTTTTATATTGTCTCCCAAAGAATCAAATACTTCCAGCATTCCTGCTTCCGGGAACTGCTCATGATCATTTAAAATACGCGTGCACAGCTTCCTTCCTGTCTCTTCCAAAAGTCGTTCTTTTTCTGCAACTATATCCACAGCTGACCTTGCTTCACCGGCAGACTGTTCCTGCCTGTTTCGAAGCTCAGAAACTTCTTTTTCTGCCAGTTCCAATTGCTCACGGGTGAGATCTCTATGAAGGGTAGAAGCTATGCATGGATTCGGATGTTCTATTGCGCCGCATACAGGACATGGTTTCCCCGGCTGAAGCTCGCGTGCCAGAAAACCAGCCTGCTCATCCAGAAAAATTCTCCGCATAGACTCATATTCCTGGCTCTTTGCGTCATATCTGGTTCTATTCTTCTGGTATGTCTCTCGTGCTTTCTTCGCCAGTTTTTTCTGTGTTTCTACACCTTTAAGAAGATCTTCCGTTTCTTGTACTTCAATGCCAAGTACTTCCAGTTCCTGATTTTTCCCTTTCCAGACAGCAATTTTCTCATTAGTGTCGGTCAGCTTCTCTGACTGAGCCCTCCAGTCTGCTTCCTGCTTCTCCATTTTCTCCAGATCTTCTCTGGCTTTGCGGTCTGCGGCCTGCGCTGCGGTCAGATTTTGCTGGCTGGTCTTTACACTTTTTTCTGCTTCCTTGATCTGCTTAAGGAGCTTCACTTCTTTATTCACGCGCTCATAAATAGTGGTGTACGCCTTAAGCTCCTTCTCTGCCGTTTCTTTCACCGCCTTCGCTGTCTGAATGACAGATTGTGACTGTTCTTTTAATAAAGGAGCTCGTTCCTGCTGCTCCTTTAAGGCACTCTCACATGTCTGCATATTACGCAAGACATCCTGACAGCGTGCGTATTCGCCTTTTATTTCGTATGCTTTCTTAATTTTCTCTGACAGAATGGTCTTTTCCCCTATTTGTGCTTCCACTTTCCCACATTCAGAAAGCTGAACCTCAGCGTTTTCCAGCTGCGCATATAAATTCGTCAGCTGAATGGAACTGTTGTAGATATCCCTTTTTTCGTCGCGGAGTTTTGATGCGGATTGTAATTCTTTCGAGGTAAAATTCACACTTTTCTCCAGTGTTCTGCATAACTCGCCCAGATGATCCAGAAAGCAATCCATCACTACAATTTCCCCATTCAAAACCTGCTTTTTTAGCCCTTCTATTTCCTGCCACTGGTCATATTCCTGGGGAATTACCACATGGGCAGCTTCAGTCTGACATGCAGTTTTGATCTGGGCAATCTCTTTTTCCAGGGAACGCTTGCGATTCATCAGCTCGTCCACAATATTCTGGTATAATTCAGTGTTAAACAGCTTCCGGAAGATGACTTTCTTATCATCAGATTTTGCACGAAGAAGCTCCATAAATTCTCCCTGAGCGATCATGGCAACCTGCATAAACTGGCTTTTGGTAAGACCGAGGATCTCCCCCAGCTTGCTGTCAGCTTCCTTCTGTGGATATTCGGTACCATCTGGCATGATCAGGCTGACAGACCCCGGTACTTCACGACTTCCTGTATTTTTCCCCGCCCCTCTTGTCAGAAGCTTCAGATGTCTGGGAACACGGCGGACAGTATACAGCAGGCTATTTTCTCCTGCCCCTTCGGAAAAAACAAGCTCTACAAATGGTTCAACGTTCAACTCTGCATACTGGCTTTGCAGTACAACACCATCTTTCTTGTTTGTACTGGAGCTGGCTTCACCGTAAAGAGCAAATACAAGGGCATCAAATATAGTTGTTTTTCCTGCTCCGGTGTCTCCGGTCACAAGAAACAGATTCTGATTCGGCTCCTGAAAATCGATCTGTGTCAGTTTTCCGTAGGAACCAAACGCCTGCATGATAAGTTTCACAGGTCTCATTTCGTCACCTCCTGTACTGTATTGATAACCTCCTGAAGAATTTCCTGCTCTTCCGCATCTGCATTTCCGAGGAACTGGCAGCAAAGTTCAAATGGATTCAATTCACGCTCACTGTCTGCATGTCTGGTATAATCAACCTGCCGCACAGTCTCACGGCGTATCTCTAGAAGCCCTGGAAAAGCCAGACGCAGACGATCCTGCATATCAATTACGTCCAGATCCACCTTATCCGTAAGAATTACTGTCACATAATCTTTACAGCGCTGTGCCAGAACACTCTCTAAATCTCCCTTGATCACTTTTATCTGGCGCAGCGGTTCCAGTGGAATTACTTCTGTAGTGATTTCGCCCTTTTGTTTTATGTCAACCATTATAATTCCTTTATTCTGACCTGCTTCACTTACAGAGCATGCCAGCGGCGTTCCACAATAGCGATAAAACTCGCCGCCTGCTTTCATTGGCTTATGAATATGTCCCAGTGCCGCATAGTCAAATTTCTGCAGAATATCGGCTGACACCTGGTCAATATTTCCTACTGTCCGGATCTCAGAGTCCATTCGTTCAACTTCTTCTGCACTCTCCCCCATAGGCAGATAGAATTGATGGCTGACCAGAATGTTTCTCTGGTTTATGTCAACCTGTTCACGTTCTATCAGTCTGTGGATCGTATCATTGTAAGAAAGATTATTTCCATTCTCGTCTGTACCAGTGATCAGCTTCACCATGGAAGGCTTCACAAAGGGAAGCAAATAAAAATTCACCGGACCATATTCATCCTGAAGTACCACTTTCTCAATCTGATCTTCTTCTGTCTGCGGCGGCATTCCGATCATATAAATTTTCTGACGATCAAGTACACTTCGAAAGCAGTTCACGCGGGGCGCGCTGTCGTGGTTTCCACTGATCATCATAATTACAGAATCCGAAACTGCATTTCGCAGCTTTCCGATAAAATGATCAAACACCTCCACTGCTTCTGCAGACGGAACTGCTTTGTCATAGATGTCCCCTGCGATCACGATCGCATCAGGTACTTTCTCTGCGGCCTTCTGAATTATTTGATCCAGTATATATTCCTGATCTTCTCTGAGATCACGATTGATTAATTTCAAGCCAATGTGTAAATCTGATAAGTGAAATATTCTCATAAACCGTTCCCCATTCTTATCTTCTCAAAATTCCTGTTAAACTATATATTTCATATACCTTAATGTTACCGATTGTATATATAAAACCAACTTCATAGCCCTATGCATTTCTGTTATATTCTCTCTCAATCCACGCCATCAACACATCTACTATGTATTCCTGCTGCTCTTCTGTGAGCTGCACTCCTGCTGGAATTCTATGCCACTTATACAAGCATCCCCGACAGCAGCAGCCAGTAGCATGCTGAGCCAGGAATACAGGGTGCCCGCGCATTGGAGTCTGTTTGCCATCATTGGGAATCTGAGCCGGAGCCAGACGTGTTCGCACAAAATCTGAGGCATGACTGCGGATGGTATCCATTCCTTTCTCCCGGATATACTGTATATCCTTGTCCTTCAGATGAAAACGACTGCGAAAATTCGAGCGGGACAGGCGGGCAAACAGATCACAAAACTGGTCCTGTTCCGGATCATATTTTCGCAAATACTTCTCATATCCATTCAATATTTCTGCAATTTTCAAATTAAGCTCTGAACTATTATACGTATAGTTCTCATCCTCTAAACGAAAATAGAAATCTATATTAACTTTCAGCTTATTGTTTCCACGCTTTATTCCTCTGCCGCTATTTCTGAAGTTACTACTATTCGTCGTATTATTAATTCCTTCATTTTTTTCATTTGTTCCACCGCCTTCTTCCTGCACCAGAAATTTCACCTGCGCTGCATGCCTCTTCAGAAGAGGAATAATGCAAAAATACAGCCGGTCATCTTCCATATGAAGATACCCCAATACCTGTTTGTCTTTATTCATAAGCTGAATCTGATTCCCATGGAAAGCTTTTGGAAACAGATATTCGCCAGACTGCAAGCTTGCTATAAGCCTGCCTTCCGGGGATGCGGCTTCTGCCGCCAGAAATGCTTTAGCCCGATAAATTCTCTGACCTTTTCTATCTGTGCTCTCTGGTTTCATCAGGGAATCCAGAACCAGTAATGGGTTCACATATTGCATAGAAAGATATTCAAACAGCTTCGCCTGGATGCGAAAACGGTATTCCTTCAAATCTGGTACAGAAGATAAGTCTTCTGCGTTTACGGCATTCTCCGTTCTCTCAAGGAGGACTGCCGCTGCATGACGAATACTGGTAAGAAAAAGCGCGAAATCCTCTTCCTCCGGATCCCACATATATTTTCCACAGGCAGCCTGATAATACAGTTTCCCCTGGGCTTCCTTTCGTTCTTCTTCAGAAAGATTCATACTATAGTGCAGATAAATATTCCTTGGTATAAAAGCAGCCTCGTTCCATTCACCAGACCATTCCTGATGCTGTTCCCTCTTCCCAGATTTATGATTGTCTGTGCCATGAGCCTCTGTTCCATAAACTTCCGTTCCATATGCGTTCTGCATTTCCCGGCTATCGCTCTGGCTCAGTATCCGATACGCTTCATTTATCTCCTGTGCACGCTGAATATGAGCTTCCCTTACTTCATTCAATGAGTCCGGATGAAAACGGCTGATCATCTTATGATATTTTCGCTTAATTTCTCTTTCATCATCTTCTGGGACAATCCCCAGAAGTTCTATTGCATCTTGTGTATTCATTATATATTCCCGATATTTTTATTTCGTTTTTGTCTTCATATTCTTTCAGTATACATTATTTCAAGTAAAAGGGCTATAAATTTCCAATTTAACTTACTCTGAGTAGATGTCATTATAAATGGGAATCGGTTAGATATTGTTATGATTTATGGCTGGGAAACTAGTTCCCAGCCATTTTTTCTGATGTGTCTTGTTATAATTTTATCGGATGTGTTTCGAAAATCTTTCGTCTTCTTATTGATCTTAGGTATTTTGGTTGATCTTTAGCGGCTTATGAATCTTTAGTAATTTACAAATCTTTGGTGAAACACAGAACTTTCGTACTTCTAAGTTCTTTTGTATTTTCAGATTCTTTTGTGCTTTATTGCTTTCTTTCGTATTTCAGATTTCTTAAGTGTTTTTCGTATTTCTCTTTCGTTGATGTATCTATACTACCATATCTGTCGCTTTTTGTCATCTGGCAAAGTGAACATATTTTCGATTGTATTTTCATCTATTTTTTATTCTATCAATATATTACATCAATACCAGCATGATAATCCCAACTATCACAAGAAGGGGAAGTGCTATGTAGATCAGACCTCCCAGAACTAATCCGATCAGGACAAGGGGAAGGAATATCAGACGAAAAAAGATTTTCGTAATTCCCCAGGTTGCGCGGAAGGCAAGTCCGATCATTTTGCCAAATATACCAAACATTAAAATGATAAATAACAGCGTCAGCATAAATTGTCACCTCGTTTTCTTTTCAAGCATTATACAATATGGTCTGCCCTTTACTGTAATCAACGACTTAATGGGGATTTTCACTTCAAATAAAGAAAAAATTTACAAACAGCGCAAAAAGCCCCCTGCAGAATCATTCCGCAAGGGGCGATTATTCACTATACGATTATATACTTCGCTTAAGCCTTAAGCCATCATCGGCTCCAATGCCTTAGCCAGCTTCTCTTCCTCAGCTTCTGCCTCTGCAAGATCTTTACCCAGTGTAGTGTAATAAATCTTAATCTTCGGCTCTGTTCCGGATGGACGAACAACTACAGTCTCGTTATTCTCCAGTTTGTAAATGAGAACATTTGCTGCTGGAAGACCGGTCTCCTCAGGCTTCTTATAATCGGTAACCTTCACTACCTTGTAGCCTGCAATGTCTGCCGGCGGGTTGTCACGGAATTTCTGCATGATTCCTGCCATAGTGTCCATTCCGCTGAGTCCCGGGAATTCAAAGCTGTCAACCTTGTTCAGGTAACGGCCATACTGTGCGTAAATCTCCTCAAGTCTCTGCTTCAAGGAGCTTCCAATGCTTCTGTAGTATGCAGCCATTTCGCAGATCAGCATGGATCCGATAATGGCATCCTTATCACGTACATACGGTCCTGCAAGGTATCCATAGCTCTCTTCAAATCCGAAAATGAAACGGTCCACTTCACCAGCAGCCTCAAGCTGTGCGATCTGGTCACCGATCCACTTAAATCCGGTAAGTACGCTTCTAAGCTCTACACCATAGTGCTCTGCAACTGCATCTGCAAGAGGTGTGGAAACGATAGATTTCACTGCAACCGGGTTCTTCGGCATTGTGCCTTTCTCGATACGGCCAGCTGCAATATAGTCAAGAAGAAGAACTCCCACTTCATTACCACTTACCAGCTCATAGGAACCGTCCGGGCATTTCATGGCAATACCAACACGGTCTGCATCCGGGTCAGTAGCAAGCATAAGATCTGCTCCTGTCTCCTTGGCAAGCTTCAGTCCCTGCTCCAGCGCTGCGAAAATCTCCGGGTTCGGGTAGCTGCATGTGGTAAAATAGCCGTTCGGGTATTCCTGTTCCGGAACAATCGTTACATCTGTGATTCCGATATCCTTCAGGATCTGGGTTACCGGCACAAGTCCGGAACCATTCAGCGGGCTGTAAACCAGCTTCAGTCCTGCTGTCTTACAAAGACCTGGACGAACCTGGCGGGACTCGATTGCATCGTAAAGAGCACGTTTGCAATCGTCACCAACAAAGCGAATCAGGCCTTCCTCAACGCCCTCTGCAAAGGACATGTATTTCGCGCCTGTCAGAATGTCTGTCTTCTGGATCTCATCATAAACGATAGCTGCAGCATCATCTGTCATCTGGCAGCCATCCGGGCCGTAAGCCTTGTATCCATTATATTTAGCAGGGTTATGAGATGCGGTAACCATAATACCCGCGTTGCACTCATAGTAGCGTGTCGCAAAGGAAAGGGCCGGTACAGGCATTAATGCATCATAAATTCTGACCTTAATGTCATTGGCAGCCAGAACTCCTGCTGCTGTTTTCGCAAATATATCACTCTTCAGACGGCTGTCGTAGCTGATTGCAACGGTCTGAGTGCCGCCCTGAGTCTTCACCCAGTTAGCAAGCCCCTGTGTAGCCTGACGCACTACATAGATATTCATACGGTTGGTACCTGCTCCAAGAACTCCACGGAGTCCTGCTGTACCAAATTTCAGAGCTACTGCAAAACGATCTTTAATTTCTTCATCGTTTCCTTCAATCTTAGATAATTCTGGTTTCAGATCTGCATCCTCGAGATCCGCTGCCATCCAGCGCTTGTACTCTTCGTTATACATTTTAACCACTCCTGCCATTATTATTCTGTTTATTTTGTCTAATATTACTACAGATATTAATAATATACCACATTTTTCACGAAACGGCAATATAAGCGACAAATTTCTACCAGACATTTTTTCTCTGTTTTCCACTAATTTCCGACAATTATACATTTCAGCCGCTAGTTCACAGGGAACATTCCATTCTCACATTATTAATTTAGGTATAGCGTTCCCGGCTTTTTTACGCTATAATAAGATAATGTGTGAAAGCAACCATCCTAACCGCTTTCCCTTTATCTGACATTGAGATTTGAAAAACACTATAAAATTCAATTGCAGCAATCTTTACAGCTGCAGAACGGAGGAGATTATGGAAATTGTCTGCCTAGACTTAGAAGGTGTGCTTGTCCCGGAGATCTGGATCGCATTTGCCGAAGAGACCGACATTCCGGAGCTGAAACGAACCACAAGAGACGAGCCTGATTATGATAAATTAATGAAATACCGTCTGAACATTCTGAAAGAGCATGGTCTTGGTCTGAAAGAAATCCAGGAGACCATCGCCAGGATCGACCCGCTTCCAGGCGCCAGGGAATTTCTGGACAAATTAAGAGCACAGACCCAGGTTATCATCCTCAGTGACACTTTTTCCCAGTTCGCAGGTCCTCTTATGAAAAAGCTGGGCTATCCTACCATCTTCTGCAACACACTGGTAGTGGGCGAAAATGGCGAAATTACTGATTTCAAAATGCGCTGCGAAAAGTCCAAATATACCACTGTGAAAGCCCTGCAGTCCATCGGCTACGACACCATTGCCAGCGGTGACAGCCACAACGACCTTGGCATGATCCAGGCAAGTAAAGCAGGATTCCTGTTCAAGAGCACGGATGCTATCAAGGCTGAATATCCGGAGATTCCGGCTTATGAAACATATGACGAGCTGTATGACGCAATTATGAAGGCAATTAAAAATTAATGTAAAGTAAAACTTGGATTCCATCCAGTTTCCGCCAATACATAGCAGTTGGGCAACTGCTATTCCTAAGCATGTCATTTCAGGTGCGCTCTTAGCGAAGGTAAAATCCACAACCTGCATAGACTTAGGCGTGAGGGCTTTCCCGAACGTCTTAGCCAGAGTTGACCGTTAGTTCACCGGAGCGCGGTACCGACCTGCGTGGAATATCAGTTGCCCAACTGTGTACCTCTTATATCTTCTTCACGCTTTCCCTCTCAATAAACTGCGTACACATCTGCATCTTGATCTTAATCC
>NZ_JBCOME010000029.1:23661-39396 GCF_040924365.1 Ruminococcus sp. 1001136sp1_2201st1_G3_2201SCRN_220225
ATTCCAAACTCTGCCATAGCTTTCATAGCCCCCAGCGCGATCATATCGTTGTCTGCGAAGAAAGCTGTAGGCAGCTTCACCTTCTCAGATAAATACCGTTTCATATTCTCGTAAGCACCGTCGATGGTAGTTGCCATTGTAAAAATATAGTCCTTATTCAGGGGAAATCCCGCCTTTTGCAGCGCTGTCTGATATCCTGCAAAACGGGACCGGAAAGGTTTGATTCTGAAATCTCCCCGCAGATAACCAATCTCTTTATGCCCATTGGCAATGAGATACTCTGTAGCCATACGCGCAGAATCTGCATTATTGATCAGCATGGCATCGAAGCTCATATCCTCTTTCCAGTAATCAATCACAATAAACGGACAGGTCATTCCGCGGATCAGGTCAATGTCCGCATCCACCATCTCTGTTCCCAGCAGAATCACGGCCGACGCCTTGTCATTCATGATCCACTTCGCCTGTTCCTGATATCCAGGATCTCTTTTGTCCAGATTGCACATCTGCATTTCCATTCCACAGGCGCGGCATTCCTGTTCCACCCCGGAAATCAGCTGGATAAAAAAGGGAGAATCCTCAACCACAGCACCATCCCGCTTAAACATGACAAATTTTATTTTGCGGATATGATTTTCCTCAAAATACCCAAGATCCTGCGCCACTTTAAAAATCTTCGCAGATGTCTCAGCATTCACGCCTTTTTTGTAGTTTAGTGCATTTGAAACAGTTGCCGGAGAAAATCCTGTGATCTCACTGATTTTTCTCACACTCACTTTCATTTTAGTTCCTCCTCTGTCGGTAAAATAATGCCATACATCTGCGAAAAAAAGACGCTGCAAAAAACAAGCTATCACCTGTTATTCGCAGCGTCTTCTCTGATCATTTTATGCTGGGAACGCAACTCCCGCTCTTAAAATTATGTTCGGATAAGGTGTAAACTCACCTGTACGGATTGCGAATTTGCACTGTGCAGACATCTTTTTCAGATCTACATGGTCAATTCTGCTCTCCTCTGCCTCAGGAAGGCTCTGCTGAATATATGCAAGAAGCTCCGGATTTTTTTCCTCAATCTCATTTGCAATGGTGTAGGCTTCCACTTCTGTCTCCGCCAGCACTGCATCCATCACCTGTTTAAAGGTGGGAACCCCTCCGCATACAACCAGGTCTACAATCTCCACGCCCTTTGGAATGGGCATTCCTGCATCACCGATCATAAACAGATCTTTATGTCCCAGCTCTGCGATACAACGGATCAGCTGGGCATTTAAAATCCCTGATTTTTTCATGCTATTCCTCCTGCATCTCTGATTATTACTATAAATCTTTTTCAGATTTTTTTCAACTTTTCAAATTATTTTAATATTAAGAAAGGTTTTGTTGGTTACTTAATTATTTGTTCTCGTTTCTTGCCTGAAGTGCCATCTTCGCCTGAAGATTTCTCTGTGTCTGGTCGATTACGACTGCAAGGATGATAACCAGACCACGGATAACCTTCTGCCAGAACTCGGATACACCACACATTGTCATACCATCATTGATAACACCGATAACAAATGCACCGACTACAGTTCCGATAATGGTTCCGGAACCACCGCTCATGGAAGTACCACCAAGTACGGTAGCTGCGATGGCGTTCATTTCCCAGCCATCACCAGATGCAGGATGTGCTGCGGAAAGCTGTGCGGTGTTGATCATACCAACCCAAGCTGCACAGAAGCCGGAGATCATGTAAACGATAATTTTGATCTTGTCTGCTTTGATACCGGAAAGACGGGCAGATTTCTCGTTACCGCCGACTGCAAGTACATACCATCCAAATGGAAGCTTCTTCAGGATGATAACGGAAATAATTGCAAGCACTGCGAAAATGTAAACACCGGTAGGAATGCCGGCAATATTGCTTCCAAGGATTTTGAAGCCTGTGTTGCCAAGTCCGTCATAACCTTTGATGTCGGAGAATGTTGCACCGTTGGAACGAAGGTTTGCAAAACCACGGCAGATATACATGGTACCAAGGGTAGCGATAAATGGTGCTACACCTAATTTTGTTACAATAAGGCCGTTGACTGCACCGATGATGCATCCAACAACCAGCATGGTAATAATGATTACCGGAACGCTGAAGTAAAGGGTTACACCTGCAAATTTCAGTGTAATACCTTCCTGGATCATACCACCGGCAAGCATACCAACAAGTCCGACTACAGAACCAACGGAAAGGTCAATACCGCCGGTAATGATTACGAAGGTCATACCAAGTGCAAGGATTCCATACAGGGCTACGTGCTTGGCAACCATGGTCAGTGTAGATGCTGACAGGAATGTGGTTCCTTTTACAATGGTAAAAAAGATGACCAGGAGTACCAGTACAATAAAGGTACGTCCTTTTAACAGTGTCATTAACAACTGATTATTATTTGATTTTTTGTTATTCATTGTTCTGCTCCTCCCCGGCTTACGCATTTCTTCCGGTTCCAAGTCCGGCATAAGATGTACGTACAAGTGTGTCTTCTGTGATCTCATCTCCGGTCAACTCGCCGGTCTTTTTGCCATTTGACAATACAACGATCCTGTCTGCGATTGCCATGATCTCTTTCAGCTCAGATGAGATAACGATAATGGAAAGTCCTTTTTCCGCAAGGTCGTGAATGATCTCAAAGACCTCAGTCTTCGCACCGATATCAATACCACGGGAAGGCTCATCCAGAAGTAAGATCTTCGGCTTGGTCAAAAGTCCTTTGCCGATTACAACCTTCTGCTGGTTTCCACCGGACAGTGACAGGATTGGAAGTCTCTTGTCCGCCACTTTAATATGGATATCCTTGATCTGCTCGTCAACTGCCGCATTCTCTGCTTTCTCGTCAAGGAACAGACCTTTTACATAATCTTTCATAGAAGAAATAGCGGTATTCTTGCCGATATCAAGAGTCTGGATCAGACCCTGGCTCTGACGATCCTCAGGTACAAGAGCAAAACCGTTTTTGATCTGGGCGGCAACATCTTTGATATTTAACTTTTTGCCCTCATAGAGTACATCACCGGTGTGTTCCGGATGAAGTCCCATCAGGCACTCAAACAGCTCGCTTCGTCCAGCTCCCAGAAGTCCGTAAACACCAAGGACCTCGCCCTTTTTCAGATCCAGGCTTACGTGGTCAAGAGTCCAGCCGCCGCCTTTTTTCGGAAGGCACATATTCTTAATTTCCAGCACCTTCGGCTGTTTGGAAAGGTCAATGCTTCTCTCAAAACGGTGATACTGGGTGTTCTTTCCAACCATATTCTCTACGATCCAGCTGAGCTCAATGTCCTTTACATCAGCATCTGCAACGTATTTTCCATCACGAAGAATGGTAACGTGATCGCCAATCTCCATGATTTCTTCCAGACGATGGGAAATATATACGATGGAAATTCCGGCTTCCAGAAGCTCTCTCATAATCTTGAAAAGTACCTTAACCTCTGCGGCAGAAAGAGAGGACGTAGGCTCATCCATGATCAGGACACGTAAGTCATCCTGGTTCAGGTTTCGTGCGATTTCCACCATCTGCTGCTGTCCTACACGAAGATCTCCAACCATGGTTTCCGGTGGAATTTCATGTTCCAGACGCTGCAGGATTTTTTTCGCACCCTCTGAATGGGCTTTGTCATCCAGGAAAAAGCCTTTCTTTTTCTCATGTCCCATAAAAATATTCTGGTAAACTGTCATATTCGGGAAAAGAGAAAGCTCCTGGTGGATGATTCCAATACCTTTTGCACGGGCTGCATTGGTATCCTTGAAGTAAACCTCCTGGCCATCCATGTACATCTTGCCTGCTGAAGGCTGCTCGATTCCGGCGATCATCTTCATCAGGGTGGATTTTCCAGCACCATTCTCACCGATCAGAACGTTTACCTTTCCTTTCAGAAGATCGAAGGAAACCTGATCCAGAGCTTTGGTTCCGGGATAAATCTTATCAATTTTTTCACAATGGAGAACAACATTCGGATCATCAAACATAATGCTTCCTCCTTTTATTCAATCGTCAGCTCAACTGCTGTAACAGATACTGCATCTGTACCGGCTTCCGCGCCGCCTGTAAATGTAACAGTCTTGCCAACTACATTTTCGTCGATTCCAAGTGGGTCAATTACCTGTGCAAGCGCCTGCTTGTTCAGTTCTTTTCCATAGCTTGACCATTCTGTCTGGTTGGTAAAGCTTTCAAAATTCTTCAGAGACTGAAGGTCACGGATGGCGGTACTGGAGTTCGGTCCATCTGTCCGGACCTGAACCTCTGTAGTTCCGGTATATCCATCCAGTTCTACTATCAGATAATGTTTCGGGGTGTCTGTATTGTATTCTTTGATTTTTCCTGTGCCTTTTACTGCAGTTGTTTCTGTAATGCCATCGCCATTTAATAATTCAGAAAGATCCTGTGCCTTGTCGGAAATGTCCGCTACAACGGCTCCCCAGTCACCCTGGGACTCTGCTGCGGAATCAAATTCCTGTTTTCCTGTATAAGAAGCTTCTTCGCCAATGGGTACTACAGTTACAACACCACAGCCGGTAAAGGTTACTGCTGTACATGCGGCCAGAACTGCCAAAATTCTTCTGCTTTTCATAATCATCTCTCCCTGCTTTCTATTATAAAAGGCGGCGCTGGCGCACCGCCTTCCAAAGCGTGTTTAAAAAAACTTTCTGCAAAATATACCATAAAGCGGGGCATGCAGATTGTGCGAATAATTTTTCAAACACTCGTTCATTTTTTATAAAAATCTGTTTCCTGGCAGCCAGATTATTTAGCTTCTGGTTCTGTGTAAACAAATGCGTTCAGGCAATCTGTGTTGTCAGCTGTGATTGCTACACAAGGAACAAGCTGTTTCTCTTCTTCCGGAGCTGTACCGTTAAGGTAAGCGTCTGCCTGCTCAACTGCCATCTCAGTGATCAGAGCGATCTGCTGAAGAGCGGTACCAACCATGTCACCAGATTTGATGTAAGCGTTTGCTTCGTCAGATCCGTCAAGACCGATGATCTTAATGTCGTCACGTCCTGCATCCAGGCAAGCCTGAACAGCACCACATGCCATTGTGTCATTACCGCAGATAATACCGGTGATCTCTGGATTGGACTGAAGGATTGCTTCTGTCTTCTCATAAGCTTCTGTCTGATCCCAGTTAGCGGACTGCTGAGCTACCATCTCAAGATCCTCATACTCATCAATTACAGAATGGTAGTTATCAGAACGAACCTGGCAGTTTGTATCGGATTCAAGTCCAAGGAGCTCTGCGTATTTGCCTTCGTAGTTCATAGCCTCAACCCATACTTCTGCGATTGCTGCTGCACCCTGTGCGTTATCTGCAACGATCTGTGCTACTGCAAGTCCTGACTTGTTAATTTCACGGTCAATAAGGAAAGTAGGGATTCCTGCATCATATGCTTTCTGAACTGCTTCGATGGAAGCATCTGCTCCAGCGTTATCGCAAATGATTGCTGCTGCGCCATCGTTGATAGCTGCTTCGAAAAGCTCAAGCTGTGTAGCAGCGTCGTCATCGTGGGAAGCACATTTTACTTCGTATCCAAGTTCTTCAGCTTTTTCTTTCGCAATTACCTGCTCTGTGTTGAAGAATGGGTTAGATGTGGAAGGTGTGATACAGTAAATGATCTTGCTTCCGCCGCCTGGAAGTAATTCTGCATTCTCTTCAGCCATTACCGGAACTGTCATTAAACCTCCAACCATCGCTGCTGTCATAGCCAATGCCATTGCTTTTCTTGCTTTCATAAATACGTCCTCCTTGAAATATAATTAAGATCTGTTTTTGTTCGGTTTTCTCTCCGAACTGTTGATAATTTGATTATAAACGTTTGTATAAATATTTCAATAATTTTTTTAGTTTTATGTGTTATTTTGTATGAATGCACAAGGTTTTCGTTGTGATTTTAGTAAGCTTTTACTATAAAATTCATGTGTTTCCAACTATCCATTCGTGCATTTATGTAAATGTTTATATAAACATTTATAAACAGTATGTAAAACATAATATAAATTTTGCACGTTATGGAGACGGCTGCCAAGACTATCCAGAGCTAGGCAACAGCTCTGGTGAATAAGACCTGTTCTCTGCAAAAAATAAGGCAATCACCAAGGTCTCATGCAAACATGGACTTTGGTGACTGCCTCACACAGATACACGCTTATGCAATTTGAAATCTACAACATTCCCAGCTCTTTCTTCACTTCATCCGCTCTCGGAATGGACGGTGTAGCGCCTGGTCTTGAAACAGCAATGGAGGAGGCCTTTGCAGCCATTCTCAGCGCCTCCTGGATGGATCTGCCCTCGATAACTGCAGCAATGAAATATCCTGTAAATGTATCACCAGCCGCTGTGGTATCCACGGCTTTTACCTTGAAAATGTCCTGGAAAACTTTTTCTTTTCCATCGTAATAAACAGCGCCGTCACTTCCAAGTGTAAGCACGAAACGTGCATTCGGGAATCTGGCAGCCATAGCATCCAGAATCTGATCTTTATCCTTGCAGCCAGTGATCTGCTCACCTTCAATTTCGTTTACGAGAAACAGATAAACCTTACTGAGATCACAGGTACTCAGCTTGTCATCAAAAGGTGACGGATTCATAACTATCTTCATCTTTTTCTCATAAGCCTGGTCAATAATGTAGTCCAGCATATTGATCTCATTCTGCAGCATCAGATAGTCTCCTTCTCCAAAATCAGCAAGAACTTCATCTACAAATTCCTTTGTCTGCATCTGGTTGGTTCCACCGTATAAAATGATGCAGTTCTGGGCATTTTTGTCCACCTGGATCATGGTATGACCACCCTTTACCGGAAGTCTGCGGATATATTTGGTGTTTACACCAGCTTCCTTACAAGCCTCTAACAGAATATCTCCATCTGTTCCCACGATTCCTGCATGATAAACCGGCACCCCAGCCTTCGCCAGTGCAATAGACTGGTTCAGTCCTTTTCCTCCGCTGAAAACTTCCAGCTTGGAAGAATGCTGGGTTTCACCGCCTACAATGATGTGATCTACGGAATACACGTAGTCTACGTTTAATGAACCGTAATTTAGTACTTTCATGTAAAAACCTCCTTTTTGTTATGTTCGCTTTGCTGTGATCTCAGCGAACCCAAATATGTAAAATATATTTTTCCTGTCCGATTCTGATCCGTCAGAACTGACAGTATTTTATATTCCTATTATGTTGTAGAACTTTCACCGCGTCAACTAAATTTTGCCCCTTATTATCCATGCCCTGTTCAGCAACTATTACAGCCAGCTTCGCTGTTCAAAAAGAGCGGCTCAATCCGCTTTCACGAACAAGCCGCTTCTTTACTTACTTTTTATTTCGGAGCCTTCTGAAGCTTGCTGAACATATCGCCCAAAAGTGCATCACGATAAATGAATCGTACAAGTCTCATCTCATGTCTGGTATCATCCAACTCCCATTTCAGATTCTGGGTCAGTCTCGGAGTTGGAACCAGTGTGGAAGGGCACCAGTTTGGATTAACCGCATATCCTACTGTAGAAATATCCCAGATAATTCTGGAAGGTGAAAGCATGGAATCTGTTTTCGGAGCGCCCTCATCGCCATAATCATCCAGACCCGCGCAATATGTCTGATGGAAAAGATCCAGCCAGTTCTGCGCCATCTCCTGGGACATCTGGCTTGTAACTGTCTCGCAAAGATAAGTTCCCACTTCACTCTTATTTTTAATGTGATATTCCAGTTCCGGACCGGTAACAGAAAGATAAGAAGCAACGGACATACACGGTACCAGTACCAGCGGAACGCCGCTGTCCAGAATTACCTGGGAAGCCAGCACATCCTGTCCAAGGTTGAACTCAATTGCATGCGGCCAGTATAACGGCTGTCCGGACAACCATATAACAACCATTTTTTTGATAATTTCGGGATCCATCAAAATAGCGGAAGCAACGTTGGTAATCTCGCCAATAGCAATTACATAAAGCACATCTTCACATTCACGAACTCTTTTTACCAAATCTCTGGCAGCATCACTGTCTACAGGCTGGTCTTTCACAGTCATGTATCTCTCAGAGCCCCGGAATACTCGCTCTTTGAAATCATCTCTTCCAAGAAGTCCCAGCAGCTTCAGGATTTCCTGGTAGCTTAATTCAAGACCTTCCTTAAGATCTCCGGTCATTGGAATTGCTACACCGTCAGTCTGCATTAAGCGTGCAAAGAAATCTGATGAAAAAGGTGCGGCGTAGATGGCTTCCATCTGTATTTTTTCCGGTGAAAGCATTGCATATGAAATTGCGAACTGGTCATCTACCTCATTATATGTATCTGAATCAATGACAGCGTGGATTTTTTTTCGGGGCGGTTCCAGACGCTGTCTGCGCTCCTCTGGTGTTATAACTGGATATTTCATTTTTTGCAACTCCTTTCCAAGCATTTATGAAACACTTATAGCCTTTTGTCTGGCTGCTCTTTTTTCCTTAAATTCTTCTATTCTTCCTGAGTTTTCAAACAAAATCATTACAACCAGAAGGAAAAATCCAAGTACAACATTCTGGAATGTATCCGGAAGTCCTACTGCGATCAGACCGATGAAAATAATGTTTAATGTAAACTGTGCAATAAATATTCCAACTGTCAGGTCACAAATCCGCTGTAATACCAGTGCCAGCAGAACGCTGATCAAAGGCTTAAACATAATCGTTACACTTCCAAGACTTGTCTGTGCTCCTACAGAGCCGGACTGACTCAGTGTAAGGATTGCAGCGATTCCGATAAATACACTTCCATATACAAATGATTTGCATTTTACCAGATCTGTTTTGATACCGGAGTTCTTCGCAACGACTTCATTACTTCCTACAGCTCTCATATGGAAGCTGAATACAGTATGGTTAAAAATGAAGTAAAACAAAACAGCTGATAACAGGAAGATAATAACAATATTCGGAGAAGAACCAAAAATTGCATATTTATTATCAATTTGTACAAATCCGTAATGTCCTGCAAGTTTTGAACCAACAATCTCAAATACCATTGCCAGACCCATTGTCAATACAAGTGACGGAATCTTTAACCACCAGTTCAGGACACCTGTAATAACACCAACAACGATAGCACTGATAATTGCTCCAAGGATCATTCCTGCAAACCCATACTGGGCTGCAAGAAGACCGCCGATAACACCGCTGATGACCAGACGTGAGCCTATGGTGAAATCGAATACTCCGCAGATATTACCATAAGCAATGGCATATGCTGTGATGGTAGGTATGATCGTCTGAATAAAAATTGTGTAAATACAATTCCAGTTACTGAACCTTTCAAAGCAAATAACCAAGAAGATCAGATAAACGATTACAGGCAGCATGATTACTTTCAGTGTATTTATCAAAAATCGTTTCATATAAGTTTCATCTCCTTATTTTGCAATTGCGTTTACAACTGCTTATTTGCTGTGACGCTCAACTACATCAGCAATAGAGAAGGTAGAAATCAAATCATTCATGTAGTCCATATCAATATCAGGATTGTAGAATTTAATCATTTTCTCTTTAATTTCATCTGCTGTGTAAACCGGCTCGTCGCCCAGGAAGTATTCGTTGAACTGCTCAGCCTCTTCTGCTGTTGTAAGTTCCAGGTAAGGGGTAATAATGTTTGTAGGTCCATCTTCAACAATTGGAGTACCAATAACTTTGTTTACAAGGATAACTGCAGATACAAGCGGGTCGATCTGCTGCTGTCCGCCGTAAGATACGTGGAAAGTACCCTCTTTCAGGTAATCGCCAAGAGTTGTCTCAAAGTCAATACGTCCGACTTTGATATCGCCAGCTTTATCATGGTCTGCAAGGGCTTTTTCGATTGTAGGAATTGCACCGCCGCAATATGTTCCAAGTACCAGGATACCATTCATTTCCGGATATGCTGCAATATAGCTTTCAACAGTCTTGGTCATATCTGTTGTTACAGTAATGTCATAAGTTGTGTTCAGAATGTTTACACCTGCTTCTTCTGCGCCCTCAGCAGCACCTTTGTCACGAAGGTCAGAGGAAGTATCACCTTTTGCAATATTGATAACACCTAAATCAGTTACACCCATGTCTGCCATTGATTTTACAATGTTGGAAGCGCAGGTCTCATCATCTTCGTTGCAGCCTCCTGCGAACCATTCTGAATCATACATAGCTTCACGAATGTCGTCATCACTAATGGTACGGAACATTGTACCCCAGTAAACACCAGCATCTGCGCACATTGCATCAACTGCAGGAAGCATGGAATCGGAAGCCGGCATGAAAAGAATACCATCAACATCACGGCTGATCAGTTCACTGATATTGTCGATCAGTCCATCTGCGGAGTTGTCAGTTACTACGTTTACCAGTTCGCCTCCCGCAGACTCTACAGCTGCTTTTACGTTGTTGTAAATGGAGATCCAGGTTGGATCTGTATTAGCAGTATCCCATGGAAAACCGATTTTGAACGGTTCCGGATCTGAGCTCTCTGCATATACGCTCACGCCAGAGAACATCGTTGCGGTCAGTGCTACTGTCATCCCGATTGCCATAAATCTTCTTAATTTCATGTTTCTTTCCTCCTTGAAAATTATATAGTTTTTATTTTTTGAGCAAATGCTCATAGTTCCAAATTCATGATCTGCTTATTTGATCACCGCTGCACTTCTTCGGTCAAAGGAAATCGCTACTACTACCACAAGAAGAATTCCCTGTACCACCTGCTGTGTCAGTCCGTCAATTCCCACAAGAGACATTCCACTCTTTAGCAATGCCATTGCCACACTTCCGATGATCGCTGCACGGAACTTTACATTCCAGCCGCCGGAAAGAGGCATTCCACCGAACAATACGGCGAGAAGTACATCAAACTCAAATGCGTTTCCTGTTTTTGATGAAGCTGTGCAAGCTCTTACCAGTGTGAAAAATCCAACCAGTCCGCAGATCAGGCCAACCAGCATAAAGGAAATCATTCTTGTTCTTTCTACATCGACTCCGGATTGTCTTGCAGCTTCCCTGGAAGATCCAACTGCCCGGCAGTTTTTTCCAAATGCACATTTCTGAAACAGAGTTCCTGATATTACCAGAACAATTATCATTGTAAGGATTTTTACCCAGTCCTTATCGAACACTCTCATGGAGATCGGGATTCCTACAGAACCATTGAGGAAATAAGTGGTCAGTCCTCTGAAAATAAAGGATACTGCCAATGTTCCAATGAAGGATTCCACTCTCAGATAAGCAGTAGCAAAACCGCTTAACAGGCCAATTCCAGTTCCTGTAAGGAGGGCCACCGGCAAAATCAGCGCCGGACTGATGGCTGCGGAAAAAGCTCCCATTGCTGCGGCAAATCCCACGATAGCTCCTACGGAAAGATCCAGCTCACCAAGTGCCATAACGAATGTGTACATCATAGAACATAAGGCAATACTGAAAAAGTTGTTAAAAATATTCATCAGGTTTCGCTGTCCCAGAAGCTTTCCACCTGTCAGTATCTCAAATAATACAAGAACCAGTATAAGACCCAGGAATGCGAAATTGTTTACCAACAATTCTTTTATGTTTGTTTTTGGAGTCTCTGACGCTTTGCTGTTTTCCATCCTGCTCACCCCTTAAATCATTTTCTGTATTAACTTCGCTTCTGTCAGGCCTTCATTGCGAAGGAATTCTCCTGAAACAGCTCCGTCTCTTAGAAGAACAATTCGATCTGACATACCGATCAGCTCCTGCAGTTCCTCAGAAATCAGCAGAATCGATTTTCCTTCTTCCTTCATCTGCATAATCAGCTGATAAATTGCAGCTTTTGTTCCTACATCAATTCCTCTGGTCGGACAGTCAAGAATCATGATATCTGAACCTTTTCCCAGCCATTTCGCCAGAACTACTTTTTGTTTATTTCCACCGCTTAAGGTGTTGCAGAATACTTTTACAGAATCTGCTTTCACTTCCATTCTCTCTGACCACTTCTCTGCCAGCTGTTTCTGTTTTTTCTCAGAAATCGGACCAAAAGGTGTGAGATCTTTTAAAGACGGAAGACATATATTATCTTTAATGCTGCTGATCAGCATTAAGGATTCCTGGTCTCGGTTTTTGGAAACATAGCCGATTCCATGTTTTACTGCCCAGGAAGCACTTTTTACAGGTTCCTTCTGATCTTTTAAAACCTCTCCTGTCTCCGGCTTCAAAAGTCCGAACAGAACTTTTCCCACATCGTGCATACCACAGTCGCTTAGGCCTCCAACTCCAAGGATTTCTCCTTTGTGCAGCTGGATGTTCAGATTTTCCAGAGATCCGGCAATTACATTTCTGGCTTCCAGTACAACCTGTTTACTTACTTCTACGCCTGTATCCTCTCTGTAATAATGTCCTGACAACTCTCTTCCGATAAGCAACTGTCTGATCTTATCTGCATTAAATTCTTCTTTCTGCAAATTTGCTATAAACAAGCCATCTCGCAATACAGTAAGGGAATCACATTTATCCATGATTTCTTCAATGTCATGGGAAATAAATAAAATAGCTTTTCCCTCATCCTTTTTTTCTTTCATCAATTTATAAAGCAGCTCACGTCCTGCAACGGACAATGCAGTTGTTGTCTCATCAATGATCCAGATTTTGGGAGATGTATATAATGCTCTTGCCAGTTCTACCAGCTTTCGGTCTTCAAAGGAAAGCTGATCAATCATCATTTCCGGCTTAATATTATCTACGTAAATGCTATGAAGCGCTTTGGCAGCTTCCCGGTTCATTTCTTTTACATTAAGCACACCGCCTTTTGCAAACTTCTCTTCTTTTCCAAAAAAGATATTTGCAGCTACTGATATTTTGGAAATGGTTCCCTGTTCCTGAACTACCATGCTGACTCCATGATTGATTGCATCCACAGTTCCGGTTGGTTCATATGGTTCTCCGTCCAGGTACATTTTTCCACTGTCATGTTTCTGAATTCCGGCTACAATTGATGAAAAAGTTGATTTTCCAGATCCGTTCTCACCAACCAGACCTCTGATTTCTCCAGCCTTTATGGTAATGTCAAACTCTTTCAATGCATGTACTGTTCCAAATGATTTGCATATCTTCTCTGCCCGGAACAAATATTTTTCCTGCTCAGCCATGTCTTCACCCCGCATATCCTGCATTTCTTTGTGTTTCCTTGATTTCTGACATTATTATAGTCCGTGGTTTTTGTGCAATAAAGATGATTTTTTTCATATTTTGTTAGATTTTCCGTCTTTTTTAATATATTTTTTCATATCATCTTATTTTATTGCACAAAAAATGCTGTTATATGCAGTTTCTTACCACCACACATAACAGCACTTTTTCGTTTTTTAATGTACTCTAGAGCCTGTTTGAAAAAGGCTCTAGTCTTCGCCAAATTCAATGGTAATTTTGGTTCCTTTAGTCATTTCGCTTTCGATTTTCATGCAGTTTGTATTTCCATACAGATAATACAATCTTCCACGGATATTAGACAATCCGATTTTCTTGCCTCGATCTTCTGGATTAAAGCGTATACTACTGATCTCATCCAGCCTTTCTGCATCCATTCCACCACCATTGTCTTCCACCGACAAGGTAAGATTTCCATTTTCGTTTCTGCAAACACTGATTACGATTTTTCCACAGAATTCACCACTTTCCTCATCGATCAGACCGTGGAATAAAGAATTCTCCACCAGTGGCTGGATCATATTCTTTGGAATCTGCTCTTCCATCAATTCTGGTGCAATATCCCATTCTACTTTCAGATTTCCGTCATACATAAATTTCTCAATAACAATATACTGGTTCACAATTTTCATCTCATTTGCAATAGTATCTGTAATCTGGATATCATTTACGCGCAGACGGTCTTTCAGGATCGCAATCAGCGCGGAATTTACCTTTACAATATCTTCGCAACGCCGTTTTCTGGCAAGATAATTGATGCTGTTAATGGTATTGTAAATAAAATGAGGGTCGATCTGGCTCACCAGAAGGCTAAACCGGATCTGCTGCTCTTTTGCCTCTTTTTCCCCGATTACTTCTATGCTGTGTTTCAGGTCATCGATCATTTTATTAAAAGAGAACTCCAGCTGGCCAATCTCATCTTCCCTGTCGGACTCCACTTTACAGTCCAGATTTCCTTTAGCAGCCATAAGCATATGCTGGGACAAAACCAAAACAGGTTTTATCAAAGTATTTATATTTCTATAATTCATAAACAATACCAGGATGAGGAAAATGGCAAGTGTTCCGAAAAGTCCTGCAATATATGGAAAAAGCACCATCCAGATAGATTCTTGGTTCACAATGGAAACTACCTCGTAACCACAAGTGGCAGATTTGTTATGAAAAACAATATCGCCAGTTAAAGCTTTCCGTTTATTTTTACTGTCATTCTTTTGATCATCGTTCTGCTCAGCCGCCTTCCTGGCGTCTGCAATGTCGTCTTCCAATCCATACTCATAAAAGATGTTTCCGGTACTGTCGACCAGATACCATGCATCAAGACTGTTTCCTGCCAGACCACGCATATCCTTCAGGGTGTTATTCAAATTTACAAACATAACGATAGTACACCACTGATTATTCAGATAATAATTTCGGGCATATGCCACTGTACAATAGGAGTTTGAACCAACCGAGGCCTGGTACACTGAAGAATAAGAACGTCCAAAGCCATTGCCCGTCATATTAGAAAAATTTTCTGAATTCAATACCTCCATATCTTCCTGAGCAATATTTGTCATGGAATCAATGATAGGCGCATTTTGACCGGCAATAGCAATTCCACGGATCATCCCCATATAACTGGTGAGATTGTTTAGCCTCACCGATGCTCTGGTCTTATTTTTCGTGTCCGGATTACTTAAATAAGTTTGAATATCATTATTCTGTTCTACCGTTGCCGCAACATTTTCCATATAATTTTCCACTAGAGACAGTGTATTTTCCACGTGTTGCAGCAAAGAAGCTGTTGTATTCTCGGAAATCTGCACCTCGTTTTCCTTAAATACCGGAAAGAAAAAGCCAAAGGAAATTCCAATCGCTATAATAAAAGAAATCAGCCCTCCAGTAAGTATACTCACCATCAAGCGTTTTCTGAAAGATGTTTTACATTTATTCCTCGTTTTTTCTTCCCCCTTTTTTGGAATATTCTGTTGGGAACATTCCAGTCTTTTTATAAAAGGCTTGACTGAAATACTGGCTGGAATTGTATCCTACCGCAGAACAGATCTCATATATTTTATAGTTTCCATCATCCATCATTCTCTTTGCTGCTTCAATTCTTACATCTGTCAGGTAGCTTTTCAGAGTGACACCGGTTTCTTTTTTAAATTCACTGCTTAGGTACCCAGGGCTTAAATGTACATAGGCAGCCACATCATTGAGAGACAAATCCGGATTTCGGAAAGACCTGCAAATATATTCCACTGCATCAGAGATTACCCGGGAATAGCCGTTTACTTCTCTAGTCAGATACTCATGGTAGTGATTTACCTGCGCTTCCAGCCAGGCAACAATTTTTTCTGCGTCCAGCCAGTCTTTCCAGCAGGAAGCTATCCGTGGAACTTCTTTTCCAGCTTCGATTTTATCATAAGCATGTTTCAATGCCGTGTAACCAGACTGGACAGTAGTTATAAATTGCTCTGCGCAATCTGTTTTTGCAGTATTCAGAATTTCATAGAGCATCTGAGTACGTGTCTGTGAATCTGATTCTTTCAGCATATTCTCCATGGAAAATCTCTTATTC
>NZ_JBCOME010000029.1:39550-51668 GCF_040924365.1 Ruminococcus sp. 1001136sp1_2201st1_G3_2201SCRN_220225
CCCCTGGACCGTGTAGAGAGTAAAACTGAAGCCTGTTTCTTCTTGAAGTTTTTTTTGAAACTTACACGCCAGTTTATACAATTCCTGTTCATAACTTCCATATGAATTTTCTATGGAATTCAAAGCGATTACCATTTTTCTGCCTGGTATCGCTGTGATTACTTCTAGATCCCAGCTGTCTATTTTCTCATTTGTCAGAATTTCTACAAATTTTGAGCGATATACTACAATTTCTTCTGGCACAGGTTCTCCACTCAGGCTTATAGGAAGATCCTGTTCCACCATGATAATGTGCTCCGGTCTTTTCAAAATCTGTTCAATGTCTGCACTTTCTGTCATTTCTTCAGACAGGAAAAATTGTTCTAACATTCTATCGGTTATGTAGCGTTCCCGCTTTCCGGCTTTTATGATGTTTGTCTTCAGACGATTCAACAGATCAGACAATGAACTCTCCGTAATTTCACTTTTTATCACATATTCAGTAATTCCAAGACGAATAGCCGCTTTCGCATAGCTGAAATCTTCATATGCCGTCAATAAGACAATACTTACTTTTTCATCTGTTTTACGTATTTCGGATATCATTTCTATGCCGTCCATAAACGGCATTCGGATGTCCGTAAAAATCACCTGAGGACGATATTCCCTGTACTTTCTCAACGCCTGCTTTCCGTTAAAGGCCGTTGCAATTATCTGGTAACCATATGCCTCCCAATTGATCATCGTACTCAGGTCTTCCAGCATGAGCTTTTCATCATCTACGATCATTACTGATATCAGTTCTGTCATACTTCCTCCCTCAATACATACATTATGTGTTTTATATTATTAATTTAGGGAGGTATTGTCAATACAACATAGAAAATTGTTACTGTTCCATCTTTCACCACAACATGCTTTGTGATCCAAAGAAAACCAGCAGTTATGTAGCATAGCGCCGTCAATTACAGCGCATATTCCTGCAGAAGCTTTTGCTGTAATTTTCGGTCTGAAACAGACCTAAGAAGTTCCTCCTGCCTGTTATCAGCCAGCAGTAAACGATTTAATTTGTTGATCTGATTTTTTTCCAAGACGTTTCCCTCGACGTTCTCCATCTTTGACCATATCATCAAGAGCCTTGCACATATTCCATCCTCCTTTCAGATTTTTTACATCATCCTTCAGTTCCTCCAACATTGGAGACCTTGCCATTACCGCCAACAAATTATATGTATCTTCTGCCAGATTCTCAAAGACTTCCTTATTCTCCATCACATACTTCTGCAGCTTATTTCTGTTTTGAGCCTTTTGCAAAAATCCTATCACCCATTTCAAATCTGTATTAAAGTTATCTGCATTATCAAACCTTCGTATATCCAACACGTGAATAGGATACTTGGTAAAAATCCGCTGCATTTTCTCTGATTCGGCAACTTTTCCAAACAATTTGTGCATAGATCTCGCAGCATCCCATTTTTCTTCTCCAAAATATACAATTAAAATTAATAGCGGATTAATACTATCACTCCTGCTCATACCTGACAGAAATTCTGCCCCATCCTTTAAATTCTTTTTCTCTCTATGTTCTTTTTCTAATCCTTTCCATTGGCTATAGTACGCTTCTGCTTCCTCATTCATTGCTCTGATTGGCATAGCATAATGTATTTTGGTTTGATTTTGTAAAATAACTCCAATTCTGCAGCCATCAATCGCCACATTGCAAAATAAATCCACAATATTTGCTTTTGTCGTAACTTTTGTACCTTTTCTTTTTATCTTTTGCAACACAGGATCTCTTTCCCAAACACTTTCCCAGTGAACTACTTCATCGCCATTAAAAAAATAACCATTCAAAAGATCTGCAAAGCGTTTCGAATTCTTAAAATATTCTATAGAAACCGCATTCTGTGCCTGCATAAGCTCCTTTCCGGAACGTTGCACTTGGCGTTAGCATTTCTTATTAATATATAATTTATATTTTTATTATATCTTTTTAATTATGCTAATACAAGTATTTTGTTCCTATTTATGCTGTTTAAATTGAGTTACCCGGTCGAACTGACCATACTGATTATAATTAGACTTAAAATTGAAATTTCAAATGATTTTCAGATATCTGATTGACTTAGTATAACTCTTAAACATGTACCAAGTCAATCAGTTAAATATTAAATACATGTAACTTTTTAGAGCCTGTTACAGTTCATTGGTAACGTTCCGCAAGGTGTTTTTTGTGAACAAAGTTCACAGAAACCCCGAGAATTGTGGCGTGAAATCATGCGAATGCATGATTTTGCATTGCTATTCCTTTTCGAAAGTGTTCTGGTAAAAAAATTATATATCCCACTCTATTTTCAATCCAAAATCCGCAATTTCTTCCCATCCCGTTCTATAATCCCCTCATCTGCCAGGTTCTTCAACTCCCGCATCATGGCGCTGCGGTCTACACTGAGGTATTCAGCAAGAGTGGTGTAGGACATGGGCAAGATAACCGTTTTCGTCTGTTTTTCTGCAGCTATGGAATTTAAATAGGCCATGATCTTCTTTCTGGTGCTGTTTCTTGACAGCACATAGATCCGGCTGGCCTGCTGGCTGGCACGCTGGGCAATCATCTGGAGCAGATTGCTTACCAGCTGGCTATGGAATTTACAGGCATTTTCGCAGCGTTTGATCACATGCTCATAGGCGATAAACAGCACTCTTGTTTCGGATTTTGCACAGACATAATAGTGCTGGGATTCTTCAGATAAAAGGAATGGTTCGCCAAAAACACTATCCTTTTTCAGGTTATCTATCATATATTGATTTCCATCTTCATCAATGCAATAAAGGACTGCCTGACCTTCCAGGATCAGACCTATTTTTTTCATGGAACTGGAATATTCCATCACAGTCTCATTATTCCGATAGACTGCTTCATGCATATCGAAACAGATGCGCATACGTTCCTGTTCTTCAGGAGTTATGTATGAAAAAAGTGTCACTGGTGTCATTTCTACAATCCCTTTCTATCAATTTATCCAGAACATGTTCAAAAAATAATTTCTTATATCTTACACCATTTTGTTGTATTTGCAACAGACTTTATTGCAAAATTTGGTTATACTAAAGCCATGTTAAAGAAATAACAAAGCAGTAAAAAATACATAGTTCCCTCAAAAATCACAAACAATTACATCAATAACAATATCTCATAAAAAGGAGACGAACCTCTATGAAAATTACAGACACCATCCGCTACGCAGGCGTAAACGACCATCAGATTGATCTTTTCGAAGGTCAGTACAAAGTACCGAACGGTATGACGTATAATTCCTATGTGATCCTGGATGAAAAAATCGCAGTCATGGATACTGTAGATGCAAATTTCACTCACGAATGGCTGGATAATCTGGACCGCATCCTGGAAGGCCGCAAGCCAGACTACCTGATTGTACAGCATATGGAGCCGGACCACGCAGCAAATGTGGCAAACTTCCTGAAAGTTTATCCGGAAACCACCATCGTAGCCAACGCAAAAACCTTCACTATGATCCAGAACTTCTTCGGTCTCGACCTGGAAGGACAGAAGCTGGAGGTTACAAATGGCGGCACCCTCAACCTTGGAAACCACAACCTGACCTTTGTTTTCGCTCCCATGGTGCACTGGCCAGAAGTTATGGTAACCTATGACAGCACCGATAAAGTACTTTTCTCCGCAGATGGCTTCGGAAAATTCGGCGCACTGGATGTAGAAGAAGATTGGGACGATGAAGCTCGCAGATACTTTATTGGCATCGTTGGAAAATACGGACCACAGGTTCAGAAATTACTGAAAGTTGCCGCAGGCCTGGACATCCAGATCATTTGCCCTCTTCACGGACCTGTTCTTACAGAAAACCTTGGACATTACATTGGTCTTTACGATACATGGTCCTCTTACACACCAGAGACAGAAGGAATTGTCATCGCCTACACATCTGTATACGGTCATACAAAAGCGGCTGTAGAGCTGCTGGCTGACAAACTTCGCAGCAAGGGATGTCCCAAAGTTGTTGTATATGATCTTGCAAGAGATGACATGTCACAGGCTCTGTCCGACGCATTCCGCTACAGTAAGCTGGTTCTTGCTACCACAACCTATAATGCAAGCATTTATCCGTTCATGCACGACTATATCACCCGTCTGACCGAGCACAACTTCCAGAACCGCACCGTGGGCATCATCGAAAATGGTTCCTGGGCACCTCTGGCAGCAAAAATTATGAAAGAAATGCTTTCTGGCTGCAAGAAGATCAACTGGCTGGACACTACTGTAAAAGTGCTTTCCGCAGTAAACCAGGAAAACAAGGATCAGCTGGAAGCTATGGCAAGCGAACTTTGCAAAGAATACATTGCCCAGAATGATGAGCTGGCAAACAAAAATGACATGACAGCCCTTTTCAGAATCGGATACGGTCTTTATGTAGTTACCTCCAATGACGGCAAAAAAGACAACGGACTGATCGTCAACACTGTGACCCAGCTCACTGATACTCCAAACCGTATTGCGGTAAATATCAATAAGGCAAATTACTCCCACCATGTGATCAAACAGACCGGAGTTCTCAACGTAAACTGTCTGTCTGTAGATGCACCGTTCTCTGTATTTCAGCAGTTTGGTTTCCAGACCGGACGCAGCGTAGATAAATTTGCAGGTCAGAAGGTCTACCGTTCTGATAATGGACTGGTATTCCTGGACAAATATATTAATGCATTTATGTCTCTGAAGGTTGAACAATATGTAGACCTTGGTACCCATGGAATGTTCATCTGCAGCGTCACCGAAGCCCGCGTCATGAACGATCTTGACACCATGACTTACACCTACTATCAGAAAAATGTAAAACCGAAGCCAGAAACCGATGGCAAAAAAGGCTTCGTCTGCAAAGTATGCGGCTACATCTACGAAGGTGACGAGCTCCCGGATGACTTCATCTGCCCGCTGTGCAAACATGGAGCTGCAGATTTCGAGCCCATCGAATAAAAAAACAACCAGATAAATTTTTCAAGGCAGCACAGAATCCAGAGCGTGTCTGAAAAAGGCTTTCTGCAAGATGTGCACCACAATTTGTGGGAATGATTTTTCAGACACACTCCGGAGCCTGCGCTGCCTGATTACCGGTAATAGCAATTCTTGCTGCACCCGCTGGGAAAAATCTGCAATTTCAATTTTCGCCGGAATTCCATTTCGTCAGCGGATTCTCTCAATATATTCAACGCCATTCGAAGATTTCGAATATCTTTTTCCATGTAATCCGTATAATTTCCACGGCCAACCAGCTTCAAGTGCGTAATTCCGGCTTGCTTTAACTGATAAAGTGCACATAGACCACAGCCAGTTTCACCGCAAAGATAACCCGCAGAATCATAGGAAAAATCATGTAAACTGTGAAAATCATCCGGAACAAAGCCGTCTGGCAGCAAATGCCCTCCGTTTATTTCCTGATTGAAGATTTCAGGACCGGCATTCCCTGTTTTTAAGGTTCCGATCTGATAGGGCACTTTACAAAGATACCCCATCTCATCGCAATGCAAAGAATTACAAAATGCACCTGTAAACTGGCACATTTCATTCAATACAAAAGCCTCAAATTCCGGAATTCCTTCTGTCCCATCCTTTTTTCCACATTTATCAACAACCGCTTTCATATCTTCGAATGTATTTTTCCTGTGAAAAATCACACGTTTCAATCTCATTTTTGCCAATGAAGCCACCATCTGGCTGTTAATTTCTCCACATTCTCCACTGAGATGGATTTCGCAGTTTATGCCATTTTCACGTAAATATACCATCAATGCCGGGTCTGCAATAATATAACTGTGAAAACCGATTTTTATACACTGGCTTATAATCCCGGCAATTTCTGGATATTGTTCCGGGATATAATACAGGGAATTGAATGTAAGATGGACTGGTTTTTCGTACTTTTTCATCATCCCAGACAGGATTTCCAGCTCACTGAATGCGCCAAGCTGTACGTTATAACAAAGTACTTCCCTGCGGTTTAAGGGCAGTACCGTTCCGTATTTTTGGGACCAGGAATAAGGAACATAACCACAGAAAAATTCATCTGCACCAGCCTCCGCGAACTTTATATATTCATCTATTGAGCCTAATCCTGCTACTATTTTCATCACTTATCTCCATAAATTCCAGCCTTGAGCAGCCATGTACTTCATCCTGAATAAAATATCGCTTCTGCCTCAACACGGGTATGTCACCTGCCGGCGGCATTACCATGCTCTTATTACAACCCGGTCCACACCGTTTTGGATATAATTCTTCAGTATTTCTTCCTCTTTCAATATCATCATATCAATCCCAAACAACGAATTATACCGCCCTATCATATGCAAATGTTCCGGATACAAAAGTGCATATTCCGTACAATATCCCGGGCATTTTTTTGCAAGCTTTTGTCGTCCTCTCTCGCCAGTTTCACATACTGCACCAAGAGGACAATACTGTGATGTATTGGTCTGATAGAACGGAATATGCAGGCTGTTTTTTCCAGGTGGAATCTGCTGTTCGTAACCGCAGGATTCCCATTCAAAGCGTTGGATTCCATATTCTCTTTCCAGAAAATTACGGTAAAATCCAGCATTCAGGCTGTTCCTCTCAAACCATTTCTGTTCTCCTTTTTTGAACGGAATCCGAGGGTCTTTTCTGCGTTTATTTAACAAAATTCCAAGGCTGGGAATCAGATTCCTTCTGCTTTTTTTTACTAAAGAAGCCATTCCCCAGTCATTTACAACAATCTCTACAGACTGCCTTTTTTCTTCACACCACCGGTTAATTTCATCAAGCAATTCTGTTATATAATCCAGCATATATTCCCGGATATAAGAAAAAACAAGTGTGATTTCCACCTGTTCTGCCGCTGCTTTTTCTATTATTTCAAACAACAATTTACGTTCCGGAAACAGAAGATGACAGAACTGATTTCCAATATAAAGGTGATCCGGTACTCTATGTTCCAGAATAATGCTGCCGCAGATACCGATACATTTTCCGGCATACTTTTTGGAAAATTCTGTCAGGGAACTATTCAAATATTCCTGATACAATTCCGGGCGATCTATCTCCAGCGCCAGCTCCGTAACACCTGATTCAGGCGGTACCTGGCACTTATACCCAGGCTTAAAGCCAGTTCCGTACTGAGAACAATTATCAGTTAAATCTATACGTTTCCCATTATAAGCGGACTCCAATCCATCTGGCGTAAGCTCTCTCCGCCATATTCCCACCTGCTCTTCCAGACTGCCACGCTTGACCTCATCCAGTTCCCCCGGATACCCTGTCAGGCTTTTCGCCAACGCGCTGTCGTCCTCTTCCAGCTTCAGATGAATGTAGTGATTATACTGATAAAGAAGCCTCTGAACCGCCTCCGCATACGCTTTCTGCTTCACCGTCACCTTATATTTCACATAAAATCCGGAGAGTTCTGCGTCCACCATATCAAACCTTTGTATATCGTATTCTGGAATTTCCAATTCACGATAACGCCCATTCTTTATGTCATAAAAGCACACCTTCAAAGCTTCTGAATCAGAGATATTTTCTTCTATTGTCCGAAAACAAAATCCACTCTCATCAATCTCTGTAATCCGAACCTCCCGTCCCCCCACAACCCCGGCAAGAAGCCCGAAAGGAATCATTGAAACCATTGCAATCACACCCTGTTCCGTCTACGAATACTGCAAATATATCTCAGAATATATAAAAAAACAATCTTTCCAGTTTATAAACCTTTTCTCCTTTTTTCTTCACAAAAGAATGGTAAAATTAACTTAACGACTATGAAAACATAATCATTGATTTTTCAAACACGCTCCAGTTCTATCTGGTATGCTTCATATTCGCTCACCGCAGCAGGAAGCAGTATTCCAGCCTCCATAAGTGCAGCTCCCGGATATACTTTTCCGGTAGTTTTTTCCCGATAAAAAGCATCCTCTTCCATTCCTTTTAAGGTAACGTATGCTGCCGGCGGATTGGCTTCTGCTGTAAGTCTTATCACACTTACCAGTGCCTTGGATCTGTCATCTGATACCACCATCCAGGCCGCAAAATTATCCTGGAAAGGATTGGAAAGACGGTAATAATCTCCTTCACGGATCAATTCCTGATACTCCCTGTATTGGGCAAGCTGGGCACGGATTTCTGCTTTTTCCTTTGCATTTAAAAGTGCGGGATTCAGTTCATAGCCAAAGGTTCCAGACATAGCTGCAACGCCTCTTGTATGCATACTGGTCACTCTTCCGGTCTGATGGTTTGGCACTGCTGACACATGTGAACCCATTGCTGCTACCGGATAAAAGAAGGAGGTTCCATATTGAATCCGTGTACGATTAATAGCATCTGTGTTGTCACTGCACCAGATCTGAGGCGTATAATACAACATTCCGGCATCAAATCTTCCGCCGCCTCCGCTGCAGCCTTCAATAAGAATATCCGGATAACGGTTCGTAAGTTTTTCCAGGAAATCGTACACCCCAAGAACATAATCATAGGTCACGTTTGGTGCATAAATATCTGCCAGGCTGCGGTTCATATCCCATTTAATGTACTCCACATTCCCCTGATCCAGAACTGCGCAAATGCGTTTAAATATCTCATCACGTACTTCTTTTCTGGAAAAATCAAGAACCAGCTGGTTTCTGGAACGGACAGGCTTGCGGCCTGGAATTGTGATTGCCCATTCCGGATGTTCCCTGTAAAGATCACTGTCCTCACTGACCATTTCAGGCTCAATCCAGATACCGAATTTCACGCCTTCCGCGTTTACTCTTTCGATTAATTTTGTCAGAGTTCCGCCTAATTTTTCCTCGTTCACATACCAGTCGCCGAGAGAAGAATTGTCGTCATTTCGCTTTCCGAACCATCCATCATCCATAACCACCATATCGATTCCAAGCGCTTTTGCCTCCTTTGCAAGCTCTACGATGGTGTCTCCGGTGAAATCAAAATATGCGGCTTCCCAGCTGTTGATCAGGACAGGACGATTTGCATGGACGTATTTTCCCTGGCAGATATGATTCATAATGCAGTGATGGTACTGCTGGGAAAGCCTGGAAAGACCTTTGTTTGTGTAGGATAAAATAACCTCTGGCGCGATAAATTCAGCTCCGGCTTCCAGGGGATATGCAAACAGTTCATCAGTCAGACCCATCTGGATTCTGGTCTGATCATACTGGTCCTTTTCTGCTTCTACAAGGAAGTTTCCACTGTATACAAACAGCATTCCGTAGCAGCTTCCGCTGTCTTCATTTGTGTTTTTTCCTGCAAGGATTACCCCTGGATTATACTGGTGGCTGGAGGTTCCACGGCGGCTGCCAATTCGGATGCTTTCATGGGAAACCGGCATTCTTTCCATGTTTCTTTCCATAGCATGTCTGCCATGAAATTTGATCAGATCATAGTCTCCGTGAAGGAAATCCAGGCATGCGGACTGGGCTTTTTTTACTGTTACAGGGGCTTTTCCAGCATTCTTAATTATCACGCTTCTGGTGATAATATCTTCTTTTTCCAGTACTCCGTAGAGCAGATGAAGCTCTACTTTTGTAACAGGATCTTCCAGTATAATCTTCAAAGTTTCCGCTTCATTTTCTTCTGCACGGACGAATGGAAGACCTTTCAGAGTGTATTTTCCAGCCTCAATTTCATGTGTTATGTAAACCGGATTGCAACACTGGGAACCATCTGCATTCTCTATATTTAACGCATAATTTCGGAAATCTCCTGTGCCAAGTGATGGATATTCCTGTGGCAGTGCATCCAGAGAATAGGTTCTGTCGTTGCCTGCTGAATTCGGATTTCCAGAAAAGCCACGGTCTCCATAATTCAGAAGATAGTCCATTTCTCCTGCAGTTCTGGCACCATAATACAGGTGCAAAAGATACCCTTGAGCATCCGCCTGCATCTGATAGGTGGTGTGGGCAGTAGTGAGGGTAAAGATCCGGGTTGTTTCGTTGAAGGTGATTGCCATGAGTGTAGCCTCCTTTTTCTATGATGTGTTAAGTATAACATGCCAAAATCAGCACTTAAATAGCTTAATTTTTCTTATTTTATGCCTTTATGATGTTTTTTTATGGTATAATGAAATATATTATCACATTATGATATATTGTCAGCAAATGTAACGGAGGATTCCGGATATGGATAACAACTTTCACATTTTTCCAAGCGAAACTTTCATTGATCTATGCCTTTACCAATATGGACATGAGAAATGTACTCCCGGACATTTATTTGGTCCAGCAACGCGGAATCACTATCTTTTTCACTATGTTCTTTCCGGAACAGGCACCCTGATGGCCACGAATTCCAAGGGACAGAATGTAAATTATCAGGTTCGGAGCGGACAAGGATTTATGATTTTTCCAGGACAGATCACCACTTATGTGGCAGATATTCAGGTGCCATGGGAATACGTCTGGGTGGAGTTTGACGGGCTGCGTACCACAGAAATCCTCAACGTTTGTGGCTTTTCCAAGGATGCGCCAGTCTATATGGCCCACTCCAGGGAGGCGCGAAAAAAGATGGCGGATGAACTGATTTATATTTCTCAGAATTCAGAGCAATCTCCTTTTCATCTGATGGGACATTTCTATCTTTTTGCGGATCTGCTTGCACAATCTGTTGTCAGACCACAGCCTGCCGCCACCAATAAAATGAGTGATTATTATATAAAAGAGGCGATAAATTTTATCGAACAGAACTTTCAGAATGATATTTCTATTGAGGATGTGGCAGCTGTATGCGGTATTAACAGAAGCTATCTGGGACGAATTTTCCGCACCAGCACGGGACACTCTCCACAGGAATTTCTCATTCATTACCGCATGACAAAAGCGGCGGAATTGCTGAAGCTGACCACATTATCTATAGGGGATATCGGCTCTGCCGTAGGCTACGAAAACGCCCTCCACTTCTCCCGGGCTTTTAAAAATGTGTATGGGGTTTCACCGCGGGCGTGGCGGGTGCAGCATAGATGAAATTTTAATTATACAAAAAGGACCTTCCGATTTCTCAGAAAGTCCTGTATCTGCTTGCGGTTATTGAATTTTAGAAGTTAAATCCTACGGATTTCAGTGTTCCGTCTGCGGACTGTGCGGTTACGTCCTGGGCAACTACGCCAGCTTCTGTCTCCTGGATGTGGAGGGCGCTCTGGGTTTCGTTTTCCTCTGATGCAACATTTTTGAATTCCATATTAATTACGACTGCTTCGTCTGGAACTGTGATCTCAACGCCATCTGCAATGAAGGTTACGTCGTAGAAAGTGTACTCGTCGTCTTCTGTTGTTCCAAGGTCTCTGATGGAAGCCTGTTTTGCTTCTTCGTATTTCTCACTGCCAGCTTCAAGCTTTACAGCGTTCATTTCAGCGTTTTCCGGAAGAGCTGTCTCATCAAACACTTTTGCAGTGATAATGACTTCTTCGTTCTCGAAACGGAAATCGGAATCTACGGTAGTTTCTACTGCATCTCCAACTTCACCGGTTCCATCGGTAAACTCAGCTGGATCAGCTTCTGCAGAGCTATCTGTGAATCCATCAACAAAAGCGGCTTCTTCAGCAGATTCCCCGGTCTGGAACTCATCCTGAGATTCTTCTGCCTGAACTTCCTCGGTCTGTGCAACCTCCGGCTGAACCTCTGTCTGAGTCTGCTCTGGCTGAACCTCCTCAGTCTGTGCAGCTTCCGGCTGAACTTCTTCCACATATACAGCTTCATCACCTGTAGTAAAAGCATCCATCTCTGCAAGTGCCTCCGCATCTGTAAATCCTTCTGCGGAAACTACTGTATATCCTGTCACCAGCATTGTCGCTGAAATCATAACTGCCATTGCTTTTTTTAATGTATTCTTTCTCATAATGGAAACCTCCTGAAATCTATAAAGTCATTCCCAAATGTAATATCCTTTAATTTGACTTCATTATACCAGTAGGGCTGTTTCGTCAACTCTTTCTTCGGGATGTTTTTCCACTTTTCAGGAAAGTTTTTTTACTTTTTTGCAAAACCAGAACCACAGGGCTGTTCTGTAGTTTGTAAGCGCAAAATATTGCTACGTTACTCGTAAATTACGCTTGCACCAAAATGATAGATGCAAGCGTTTTACTTTATT
>NZ_JBCOME010000030.1:0-11018 GCF_040924365.1 Ruminococcus sp. 1001136sp1_2201st1_G3_2201SCRN_220225
CATTAGTCGCAGTTAGCGATTAGTTCGCTGTAGCGTTGCGCCGGCGAGTGAGTAATACACATTGTCCAAATGCGTCCCTACTGAAGAACTTTTCAACACACTAAATAGCAACTTAGCTAAGTACCTTCCTGGACTCCTCATCCGCAAATTGCTGCCGTACCAACTGGTAATAGTAGCCTTTCTTCGCCAACAGTTCCTTGTGTTTTCCCTGCTCTACAATCTTACCATCCCGGACTACCAGAATCAGGTCGGCATTACGGATTGTAGATAATCTGTGAGCGATCAGGAAGGAAGTTCGCCCTTTCAGCAGTTTGTCTGTGGCCTGCTGGATCAGCTGCTCGGTTTTGGTGTCGATAGAGGAAGTTGCTTCGTCCAGAACGAAAATGGCAGGATCTGCCAGTACTGCGCGGGCAAAGGAAAGAAGCTGCTTTTCTCCGGTGGAGAGACGGTCGCCGCCTTCACCTACGTCACTGTCATAACCTTTGTCAAGCTTTTCGGCTACCTCATCGGCATGAACCGCCTTCGCAGCAGCCTTTACTTCTTCATCAGTGGCATCCAGTCTTCCATAACGGATATTCTCCATCACAGTCCCGGAAAACAGATGGGGATTCTGAAGCACATAACCGATGTTGCTGTGCAGCCACAACTGACTTCGTTCACGGTAATCTCTGCCGTCGATGAGGATCCTTCCCTTAGTGGGCTCAAAGAAACGGCAAGCCAGATTCACCAGCGTACTTTTTCCTGCACCGGTCTCTCCGACGATTGCCACATTGGTCCCAGCCGGAATTTTCAGGTTGAAGTTGCTGAGCACCTCTTCTTTTCCATCGGGATACTGGAATGAAACGTTTTCAAACTCAATGTCGCCTTTAATGGGTTCCCAGTTCTCCTTGTGGGGATCAAAGAAATCTCCATACTTTTCCAGAACCTCTGGGGAGTCTACCACCTGGGGCTTCTCTTCCAGAAGGGAGGTCACCCGCTCAATATTTGCCTGAGCAGAAATGCACTGGGACAAAATTCCTGCAAGTCTCTGAATTGGTTCAAAAATTCCAACTGCATATGCAGTAAATGCAGCAAGTGTTCCTATGTCCATACTTCCATTCAGAACCATAATGCCGCCACGCTCCAGTACAAGGGAAGTTGCCAGAGCTCCAAAGAAAACTACCAGTGGAATATAAATTGCATTTAATCTGGCAGCCTTGATAGACGCACTTCTCATCTCCTCAGTGACAGAGGCAAACTCCCGGAAGTTTTTCTCCTCCACAACCAGGGATTTCACAGTTTTCGCGCCCATAATTCCTTCGTTGTAGCCACTTGTGATCTTGGAATTGATTTTTCTCACCTGACGGTTCCATGTGAGGATCTTATTCTGGAAATACCAGGTAAGAACTGCAATAGCTGGAACGATCAGCATGATCACCAGAGCCAGTTTCCAGTTCAGAAACAGCATTGCCACAAACACACCCACTACATAAAAGATAGCCCACAGCATATCGATCACATCCCAGGCGATTAACTCTGTGATCCTGGCTACGTCGTTCATTACCCTGGACAGGATATATCCAACCGGAGTTGCATTGTAGTAGGAAAAAGACAACTTCTGAAGATGAACAAACAATGCCCTTTTCATATCACGGCCTGTTTCCACATCAAGTGTCATGCAGCCTCTGGTGAAACAGATGACGGACCACATCTGAAAGACGATCACTGCAATATACAGCGCAATAAATCCTCCAAGTCCTGCCAGAGTATTTTTCTCGATAAAGGAATCAATGGCCTGTCGCTGAAATAACGGCATGATAATATCCACTACTGAGCAGAGAATATTCATCACAATTACCATAATCAGCACATTTTTCCGGGGTGCAAGGAATGGAAAAACCTTTTTCCAGATGGAAATGTCAATGGACTTTGTATATTCTTTTTCTTCTATTCGCATGCTGCACCTCCTTCCATGAGACGGATGTCGCTGTTCATCTGGATCTCATAAATGTCTTTGTATGGTCCCTCCTGGTGGATCAGTTCCTCATGGGTACCCATCTGCTGGATTACTCCCTTGTCCATCACAATAATACAGTCAGCCTGCATAAGAGATGTGATCCGATGGGAAATCATAATAACCGTTGCTTTCTCCATCTCTTTTTTCAGTTCTTTGCGGATCTTGTTGTCTGTCTCCGTATCTACTGCGGATAGGGAATCGTCAAATACCAGGATCGGAGCTTCTTTCATCAGCATTCTGGCAATTGCAACACGCTGCTTCTGTCCACCGGACAAAGTGACGCCACGTTCACCTACGATGGTGTCATATCCGTCTGTAAAATGGAGAATTGACTCATCTACACAGGCAATCTCCGCTGCATGGCGGATTTCTTCATCCAGAAGCTTCTCCTTTGTGATGCCAATATTCTCACGGATGGTTCTGGAGAAAAGGAACGGTTCCTGGAGTACCATGCCGATGTTCTGGCGCAGGTACTGACGGTCAATGTCACGAATGTCTGTACCACCAATGGTAATACTGCCGCAGTCTTCCGGCAGATCATATAAACGGTTCAGTAAATGAACCAGAGTTGATTTTCCACTTCCGGTTGTGCCAAGGATTGCAAAGGTGCTTCCGGATGGGATTGTGAAATTGATATTTTTCAGGACCGGGTGGTCTGGGGAATAACTGAAAGATACATCGCGGAAGCAGATATCGCCATCCATGGCAGGTTTCATTCCAATGATATGTCCCAAAGTCTGCTTTTCTCCACAGCCTTTATTTTCGGAATCCTCACTCGTTCGCTCTGCTGTCCGCGCAGGAATCTTATAATCCAGAGTTGCCTCACTCTGTCCTGCCTTCTTCTTTTTCACAATATTCTCTGCATTTTCATTTCTGTCTGTAGACTTAGCTTCACACTTTACAGCAGCATCCTCTTCCTCAGCCTCCAGAATATAAGCCACACGCTCCATGGAAACCCCAGCCTTACTCATATCTGAAATAATCCTTCCCAGGCTTCGCACCGGCCAGGTCAGAGACGCATTGTAGGAAATAAATGCCATAAACTCGCCCAATGTGATCCGTCCATTCACGGCAAAAACAACACCAGTCACCATAACCACCAGCACCTGCAGGTTGGTGATCAAATCTCCCGATGCCCAGTAAACGCTCATCAGTTTTCCAAGATATACCCACAAATTGGAGTAGGCATTATTTTTCTCATCAAACCGATCGATCTCATACTTTTCTCTACCAAAAGCACGCACTACACGAACTCCAGTCAGATTCTCCTGCACGGTACTGGAAAGTGCCCCCTCCGCCTCATCAGCATCCTGAAAACGTTTCCCGATCCTGGAATAGAAATAGCAGGAATAACCGATGATCACCGGGAAAAAAGCTGCCGCAGCCAGTGTGATCTGCACATTCATGGAAAACATGATTCCCAGATACAGTACGATCAGGAAACAGATTCGAAACACCTCAGGCAGCTGCCTGCACACAAAATTACGGATCACTTCCACGTCAGAGGTACATCTCTGGATGATCTCCCCGGTCTGGTGCTTTACATGCCAGGAAAAAGGCAGATACTGGGTGTGGTGATACAAGGTGTCACGGATGGATTTCAGGAAATTCTCTGAGCCTTTTGCCAGGCACATTTTACTTAAGTAATTAAAAACTCCCGAAAGAACTGCCGAAGCAGCTACCAGAAGTGCTGACAAAAGCAGTGTCTGCCGCACATTCAGACCATCCGGGATTCCATCCAGCACCAGAATATGGTCTGCTGTGTATTTCACGATCTGTGGGATCAACGCATTACATGCTGTAAACAGCACCGAAAATAATAGCGTCCCCACAAAGAACCGGATATTTCCTTTCAGGAAACGGAAAATGATCCGGAATTTCCCGGTTTTATTTTTCGTATTCATACTTCCCCCCATTTTATAAAAAAGGACACTCCCTGAACGAATCAAGGAATGTCCTCCTTCACTCCAAAAGTTTTACATATTCTTTCCAATGCATCATATTCCAAGGCCTGGTTTCCCACATAGCCCTCAAAGGCTCCAAAAAATTCCCAGGCCGCAGACTGCAGATACAGTTCTTTTTTCACATATCCATCCAGGATCACTGCTTCTGGCAAAAGGCTTTTATAGGCGGCACTCTGTGCCCCCAGCACATAAATCCTGTGCTCCTTCGATAGCTGCTCCAATGCTTTTTTCTGCTCTGCCGTTGGTGCAAGCTCACCATTTACCAGAATACTTCCCGGAACCGGCTTTTGTACCAGCTTCATGGAAATACGCTCTCCCTGCAGGTTCCATTTTCCACACACAAGGTAAGTCTCACCATTGTAGGAAACCGTTTCCGCCTGGTTCTCCTCTGGTCTGGCTGCAGCAAGTACCGGAAGGCGCATTATCCGAAGGCGGTTTTCCTTTCCGTAGTCTCCCAGCTGCTGGCAATCTGCCGGAGCATATATCCGGTCAAATACAGTAAGGGCTTTTCGCCATCTTGCCGGATATTTTTCATGGATGTAAGGCAGAAAATCAAGATCCACCAGAACTTTCATTTTCGCCGGTGCCTCTGCTGCCAGATAATATGGCAGATACCCTGTACTTCCAGCCATGATCACCACATCCCAGGAACTGCTGCCGAACAGCCTGCCCCACTCTCTTTGGGCAAGCATTCGCATATATCTTCGTATTTCCGGATTTTCCAGATAAAGAGCCGGATTTTTCTCAATCATACGGTAATTCAGGAAATCTTCCTCACTCAGAGTCATCCTTCCTGCGCCCATCACTTTTGGAAGCTCTTTTTCAAAGGCGAGAAATTCTTTCACATCTCCCTTGCTTCCAAGCCAGCCACTATAAATAACCGTATCATATTTTTCCCTGTCCATACTGTCTGCAAGCTTTCGGACAACAAGCTTAGCCTCCCGCTCGGCTTTCCAGCTGCTAAGGATCAGGACTTTCTTCCTTTCCTCCTGATTTCGAAGGGAGAAAAACTCCATTCCAGGCACTGCATTCTGACTTCGGATACACTCCAGAAGACTGCCTCTGCCTTCTTTTAATCCTTCCTTTTTCTCTATGATCACTTTTCCATCATAGACTTTTCCCAGGGTGCATTTTTCCAGCCATGCTTCCTTCGCTTTACTCTTAGACGGAGCGCAGATATAATCTGTTTTCAGAAGCTCCCTTGCCGTAACTGAGAGAAATTCTGCAGTCTCCACAGACTTCCTATCATAAATTTCCAGCATGGGATTAAAATAAACCTGTGTTTCTTTTTTCACAAAAGAGCCTGGCAGAACCATATTACCGATAATGTAACCTGCCTGGGAAAGCGCCTCCAGATATTCACGACTTTCCTCTTTTACATAGTCCACACCTGTTTTTTTCACCAGATGAAAACCGCCTTTTATGCAGGCCGTAACACTCGCCTTCTCAGAGGAAACATACTTCTTCAGCGCATAGTCCAGCATTTCCAGAAGCAGGTCACTGCCAGGCTTTTTTTCATCTATAAGGAAGAAAAAATGGGAAGCATCCACCGGATTCCCGCATACCTCTGCGTAGGCATAGTTTTTGGAAAGTTCTTTCTTATTCTCATGGATGAATTTCAGAGCCTGACGCTTCACGCTCTCATAATCCTCCATATTATCTTTCAAAATCTTCTCTATCTCATTCATCTGAAGTCCTCTTACCTTCTATCAGCTCATCCAGCTTCTCACACTGTTCCTGATTCCAGGACCTGGCCTGAAAGCTGTAAGGCATCTCTGTTGTGCAGTCTTCTGCCAGCAGCTTCATATTCATGGTTTTTGCAGCAAGGGTACCCAGGCTTTCTTCTTCCCCTTCCGGGCAGATAAAATAATCGCACAGATTCATAAATGCAAAGGGTTTCTCAAGCCATCCGGTAAGGATCACCCTTCCCTCCAGGTGAAGCTCTGAAACCATAGCTTTCAGCTTCTGATACCCTTTCCCTTTTCCGGTAATGTACAGACAGGTATTTTTCTCCAGACGGCAAAAGGCTTTCAGAACGTTCTGGGCTTTCTGCTGGTACATACAGATATAATTGATTTTCTCTGTATCCGGTGCCGGAATGGCTTCCACGGTAATAACAGCTGGATTGCTTCCCTGGTATCTGGCAATAAAGTAGCTTTCTGTGGCAGATACGATTACCTGCTGGCCTGCCAGCTCCTTTGCAATCTGTTTTTCCCGGACAAAACGTGCATTGTATTGGAAAAACCGAACACCCTCCATCTCCTTTACCACCACGGAAAACAGGCTCTTTTTCTCGGTAAGGTCAATTGCACAGTCGAATTTCGCCTCTCCAAACAGGCGCCTTGCCTCTCTCTTGTAAAAAGCATGTGGAATATCTTTTATTTTTCCCTTCAAAAACAGCTCATTCTTCGCGATTTCCTCCGCTTTTCCGTTAAAAGGCTGACCACGGTAAAGGATCCGAAGCCCGGCAGGAAGACCTATGATCTGTTCTTCTGCAAAATCGTCTCCACCACCGCACACAAGCAGGGTAACATCGTATTTCTGAAAATCCAGGTTCTCTACAAGCCCAAGAAATGCTTCGGTGTCATCTCCCTCAGAAAAATCACCGGCATACATCAGAAGCTTTTTCTTTGGTAACTGCGCCTCATCCTGACAGGATATGCACCGGGAATCTTCTTTTCCGTGGAATACAATGTCTGCAAGGCGGCGGCAGACCTCTCCGTCATCTTGCGGGCACGCCCAGGCAGCTTCCCTTTCGTAAACCTTCCGGTATGGCTCCATGGCTCTTTCGGCATCCTTCACATAATCTCCAAGCTGCTCATAAGTTTCTGCAACAGGCCCCGGCAGCTTATCAATTCCAAAGTATAAGCCTCTGTAATTCTTATATTCTGCAAGATCCGGGATGAAGAACAAAATGGGCTTTTTTGATACCAGATAGTCAAAATAAATACTGGAATAATCGGAAATCAGAACATCTGTAGCACGAAGAAGCTCATTGGTATCTACGGTTGCAGGAATATACTGTCCGGTTATCCCTACTGTGTCTTTAATGTGGTAGTATACAATCTGATGAGGCTTCACCAGCACCTGGTACTCCCTGGTATCCACATTCTCCTCGATGGTGCGGATCATCTTCTCATAGGCATCCAGGCTGGTATCAGGGCTGGAATACCTGCTGCCCTTCCAGGTAGGCGCATAAAGGATCAGCTTCTTCTTTGGATCTGCCTCCACGCCTGCCATCTGTAGCTTCTTAAATACGTTTTCCCGGTCTGTGTGAAAATAACTGTCATTACGTGGCTGCCCGATTTCCAGAATTTTTCCGGGATAAAGATTTTTCATTTTGAACGCATTCTCATAAATCTCTGTCATAAAATGATTGGGCGCGATCAGATAGTCTGCTGCAAGGAAATTCCTTACTGTATTTCCTGCACTCACCTTGCCTGCCGGAATGTCAAATCCAATGGTTTTTAATGGGATTCCGTGCCAGGTATCCACAAAGATCTGCTCCTTGCGTTTGGTAAAATATCCGGGAAAGCTTACATTATTGATCAGATATTTGGCTGTAGCCAGATATTCCCTGTATTCTACAGACTGGAATTTAATAAATTTCACATTTGGATCATCCCTGTAAAGTCCCATCCAGGGTTCATTATCCGAAAAATCGTCAATGACCCAGACATGGAGATACTCCTGAAATTCTGTCTGGGTCAGCAAATACTTGAAAATGGCATGAGGGCTGCAGGTCATGCCTCTGCCCCCAAATGCCTCGTATAGTATACATTTTTCTTTTATGGGACTGTCAAGAAAATCCGCGTACTTCTCCCGAAGCTCCTCCGTAAGATTGTATTTTGCCTCATCCCTGGCTCTCTTTAAGGCAGCCTCAAAAGTGTCCTTTTCTTTACCGGAATTTTCATCCGGGCGGACCATCCTTTTCACCAGCTTCTTCAGGTTGTTCACGGTGATCTTCATGTCACTTCCCCCTCTTCTTCGCAACTACACGTTCAAAAAGTCCGTCCCATTCTTTCACAGCCTTATCGATAGAGAAATCATCAGACTTGGCAATGGCATTCGCAGACATCCGGGCACGAAGCTCTTCATCATGTGCCAGTTTCAGCATGGCCTGGGCAAATTTGTGGGGATCAAACGCTTCAGGAAGGAAACCGGTCTTTCCGTCATCAATAATCAGATCCATGGCGCCCATATGATAAGCGATCACCGGAAGGCCAAACTCAAAGGCTTCCATAATCACCATAGGCCAGCCCTCCCATCTGGATGGAAGAAGGAAAACAGAAGAATTCAAATAATACTTCTCAGGCTCATTGGTATATCCTACAAAATGGACACGCTTCTCCAGATGGCGCTTCTTCGCGTCTGCCCTGATCTGGTCAAAAAGATCTCCGTCTCCGATGATATCAAGCTCCCACTCCGAATCCTCTTTGCAGAACTCTTCAAAGGATTCCATCATAAGATCCAGTCCTTTGGCATATACGAAACGGGTCGCCATAAGAAAACGTTTGGATTTCACATCGCACTTCTTTTCACTGACAAAGCTTCTGGGATTGATTTTTACTTCACAATCTATTCCAAGCTTCTCCATATAGTCCCGCTTATCATAATCACTTAACACAATGTAGCGGTCCAGATTTGGCAGATACTGCTGAAGAAGGTTCTCCTGCTGCCAGAAGACGACAGGCTTCACATGAAGGTATCCGTCATAGCAGTTATGCTGCCAGCCGATGGTTGCGGCTTTCAGCCGGGGCGCGATCATGGCAAGTCTCAGGCTTAAGGATGCTGTGGTAAGGATCACGTCATAATCCTGGGAATTGAAATATTCCACCCATTTTTCTCTTGTTTTTTGGGGAAAAATTGCTTCTGCAAGAATGGGATTCAGGCTTTTTTTATTAAACAGACCAGATCTGTCATTGAGCTTCTTCACCAGATAGCGGGCGCAGAAAGCCGGGGTATGATGCTTATTCACGAACTGGCTGTTGTCAATGAAATCCACATTGATATCTTCACTTAAATGATACATGGTGCGGTCTTCACGAAAGCGGTCTTCATAAGTCATGATCGTCACTTCATGCTCTTTCACCAGCTCGTTGGCCAACAGGGAAACCACTCTCTTGGTTCCGCCCAGATCAAAGATTTTTGTTATCCAGATACATATTTTCATGTTATATACCACCCCTGCAGGGGCTTCCTCCTTTTGCGGGATAAATCCTGAAGCATGTAAAAAAGGCTTTCGTATTTTCTCTGTTATACCGTAATTTTGAAATAATCCAGAACACGTTTGCAGTAATTATCTGTTACATTATGAGTCTTTGCAAGAATTGCCTTACGTTGATTCTCATAGTCATCTTTTCCATTTTTGACATCCAGAACAAACTGTTCAAACTGCTGTACATTGTAAATGTGTTCTCCTGGCATGTATTCCAGTGGATCTTCAAATACCCATCCTCTGGACTCCGTATAGGCATCATAGTCATCCAGGGTAAATCCAATAGGTCTGTTGAGAAGCAGATAATCAATTGCCACAGAGGAATAGTCAGAAATCAGGGCATCCGAACAGTTGATAAACTCATACAGCTGCAAGCCATTGTCTTCCAGATCCTGATTTTCCAAGTAAACAATGTTTGTCAGCACATTTTCTCCAAAGTCATATGGAATCTGGAGATAATGCTTCTTAATTACCACAAGTACATGATTATCACGACAGAAATTATTAAAAGCAAGAAGCCGCTCCTTATCGTCCAGGATCGGAATATTAAATTCATTGTTCAGCGTTTCCTCATTCAGTCTCTCGCTGCTTGCATGACGGTAGGTAGGCATCCACAGGATCAGCCTGTCACTGTCAGCTGCTTTCAGAAGCTTTTCCTTATATGCTCTTGCGGCGTCGCTGCCCTTCATCATCTGATCGTAACGGGGATAGCCAAGTGCAAGAAGCTTCCTGGAACTGCAGCCAAAGAACTCTTTCTTCGTCTCAATAAACACATCTCCTGGCACCAGACAGTAGTCGAAAAATACCTTGCGGTTGTTCTTGTTCGCCTTGTAGCCGCAGCCATGCCAGAGATTTACAAAAGTCTGACCCTTTCTTGCCATTCCGATCCAATTAAATGCCTGGGTGTAGAAAATAAAGGCTGAGGTCAATGCATAGCGGTAAGCTGCTGCCCTGCGGATCGTCGTGTTCTTCTTGAAATTGCGAACAAACTTCACATTCTCCGCCTGGTATTTCTTATACTTCTCCGGCTCATGAACCAGCCAGACAAGCTCATATTTTTTATTATATCCATTTGCAACCATATAATCAAAAAGAGCCCGGCAATTGTCTGTAAAATCATCATTTGTCTCAAACAGGATTCTGTTTTTCACCATACGCGGGGGGAATTTACGAAGTCTTCTCACTTTCCAGCGGTCATATAAAGCGTAAGTCACATAGCCTTTGAAAGTGGTGAACAAAGGTCCTGCGCCCTGCTCTTTCAAGATTTTTGAAAATTTCTTTAGAATTCTCTGTGCTCTTTCCATGGATTTTACCTTTCTTAATATATTACAATCCAGAGCCTGTTTAAAAAAGGCTCTAAATCAGTCCGCATTAATACTCTTTCAGTTTCTCACGAAGCATTGTAGAAGAAGTATCTTTGGTGTAGGGAAGATAAACCAGCCTGGCTCCCAGGGCTTCCATCTCTTTCCCGGTGCGCTCCCAGCGCTCATTTCCCTTCCAGTCATCTCCGATATAAATTTCATCGAAACGGATCTTATCCCAGATTTCTTTTTTATCAAGGGTATTCGTGATGATCACCTCGTCCACATATTTAATGGACCGGACGATCTCAGCCCGCTCTTCCAATGGCACGATAGGTCTTTTATTCTTATAGCTTTCCACAAGCTCATCTGTATTTACGCCTACGATCAGATAATCACATCTTCTTTTGGCATTTTTGATCAGGTTCAGATGACCGATATGAAACATATCGTAAGTTCCCTGTGTGTATCCGATTACCTTTCCCATTTATCCCTCTCCTGTATCTGTTTTTTTCGAAAAAATAATCATAGCACATTGT
>NZ_JBCOME010000030.1:11172-50122 GCF_040924365.1 Ruminococcus sp. 1001136sp1_2201st1_G3_2201SCRN_220225
GCAGTAACCTGACTTCTTTGGCATAGTGTGCATTGCAGGCAATAATCTTCTTCTCTCTTCTTTAAAAGGATCCTCTCCCACTGCAATATGGGAAAAATAGTCCTTCAGATCCTCTAAATCAAAAATCTTCTCACCTGGCATATATGCTTCCGGATTTTCAAATACAAATCCTCTTGTATTTCGATAGCTTTCCAGGTCTGTGAGCACATATCCCAGAGGCCGGTCAAGAAGCATATAGTCTACTGCAATGGAGGAATAATCCGAAATCAGTCCATCCATAAGTCCCACCAGCTCATACAGCTGAATGCCCGATTTCTGAAGCATTTCTTCTGTCACATAACGGATATTGGTATACGCACCTTCATCCAGGGACCAGCCAGACTGAAGAGGATGTTTTTTGATGATCAGAAATATTTTGCATTCCCTTAAATGAACATCCAAGGCTTTCAGCTCTGCCTCGCTCTCCAATGCTGGAAGCTGAAAGGGAAGTTCAATTTCATTCTCTGCGCTGATCAGCACCTCACTTTTTCGGAAAGTAGGCATCCAGATCACGGTTTTCATATCCTTATGGGAAAAAAGCTTCTCCAGCGCCTCTCCACGGCTGACAGACGGATGGAGCATCCAGTCATATCTTGGGTAGCCAAGGGCAAGAATCTTCTCTTTCTCACAGTTCCAGTAACGGGATTTTGTTTCCACAAACACAGGTCCCGGCACCATGGCATGGTCAAAATGCATCATGCTTTTTCCTGCAGGCGGCTTGTTGTCTTTGGCTGCATCCTTATAGCCGCAGCCATGCCACATATTCACTGTGGTCTGTCCTTTACAATGGTAAAAATTCAGGTAAGCTGTATTGTTTGTATAGAAAAAAAATCCTGCAACAGCGCCATAATAATAAGCAAGGGGGCTGGACCAGCCATATTTATTCTCTGCTGTTACAAATTTAACATTCTTGCATTTCAGTTTCTCACATTTTTTCTTATCGGAAACCATCCAGATAATCTGATAGTTCTCATTTATTTTATTCTGAATCAGATATTCATAAAAGGCCCTGGGATTGTCTGTCATGTCCTGCATGGTACGGTTTTTCAGCACAATGCAGTTCTGACGGAGCTTCCCGTGATTCCCGAACCATTTTCCCACCAGGGCAAGCTCCGCCTTTGAAAAAAAACGGCCCAGATAATAAAGAACACTTCCAGCCAGCCCCTCTTCTTTTATTTTTCTTTTAAGGGAATCCTTTGTCATCTCTTAGCCTCGTTTCTATAATTTGCCTGATAAAATTACGATACACCAGAGTGCTTTTGAAAAAAGCTATTTGCAATTACATCTCAAAAGACGATTTCTCTGGAAAAATCACTTCAAAGCTTCTCTGAATTTCTTTCTTCTGCTTCTCAAAATCACCCACATTCACATCATCATTAAGGCAGATCATCTTACACGCCTGTCTGCGAATGGTATCGTGAATCTGCTGATCATGTTTTCCTATGGTATAAAATCTTCCAAGCTTCGGTGACTGGGGCATGAATTTTCCCTCCATGTACTGCCAGTATTTCATCACGTACTGGTTCACATCGAATACTGTGCGGAAACGATTCTTACAAACCTCATCCAGAACAGCGCCCTCTTCGTCCCATACTTTCCAATAGGTTGCTTTCAAAAAAGGACTTGGAAGATGTGAATATTTAAAACTGGAAAATTCACGATAAGGCAGCATCAGCACATTGCGAAAGAGCATTGCTCCATAAGCCGGACTGAACCATTTTTTTGCCTGCTTTTTGATCACTTCTTTTTTATTATAATGCATATTGACAAGAGCTGCATCATTCATAAGAATATTGGCAAAAGGATTGCGGATATTGTCCTGCACAAGGGCGGTCTCAATACAGCAGTCACAGGGAAGTCCGTTTTTGAAAAAATCTTCCGGTTTCACGGAATCAATTAGAAACATATCATCATTAAAAAAGACGAAATGCTCTGACAATCCTTTTATTCGGTGAAGATTCAGTTCTATGGAATTAATATTAAAGGTAGGAAGATAAGCAGGCACCATAAAATCCTCATGCTTTACAATCTGAATCTTCTCATGCGCTGTATTCAGCCACTTTGGAACATGTCCCCATGTGACAAAATATATTTTATTTACCCAGGGAGCAAATTTCTCCACACCGCGGAACCAGTACTGGAGATTATCCCAGTCGCGGTATCTGCTCTCCCCGGCGTCAGTTCCCCTGCCAGGCTGATATTCCCTGCGCTGTGCAAGCCAGTCAGGGTCACTGCCGTCCACCCAGGTGAGCACAAAATCTATTTTTTCCATTCCTATTCTCCTGCTCTTTAAATGGTTGCGGTCTAGAAATGTGACGCACATCTTGCAGAAAGCCTTTTTCAAACACGCTCTATAGCTTTCTCAGTCAGCTTATCTGCCATACAGAAGCATCAGCTTCTGCCCTTCCTTATGGATGTCAAATCCTGCTTCTGCCAGCCTTCTGGCCGCTTCTTCTCTTTCGATTCTCCCGGCTTCCTTCATCTTAAACACAGCTTTGGCCCATTTCTCCGGGCTTTCTGCCAGAGAAATCATTGTCACATTTTCCCGGGAGAGTACTGCTTCTCCTGTGATCTGGTCTGAAATCACACAGGGCAGGCCATTGGCCTGAGCTTCCAGAAGAGTAAAGGGAAGTCCCTCAAATAAAGAAGGAAACAGGAAAACATCCATGGCGCTTAAGTACCGCTCCACGTCCTGACATACTCCCGTAAATATGATTTTATCCAGGACACCCGCCTTCTTAGCCTGCTCCTGGATCTGTTCCTTTAATTCGCCGTCACCTATAAGGCAAAGCCTTGCAGCTGGCTCTTTTCGTTGGATTTCATGGAAAATACGGAGAATGGCCTCATGATTCTTCTGAACCTGAAACCTGCCTACATGCCCTACTACCAGGGCATCCCCGGAAATCCCCAGCTTCTCTCTGATTTTCCGCCTGTTTGACTCTGAAAAGCCATATTTATCTGTCTCAATTGCGTTTGCAACCAAAGTTACTTCTCCCCGTTCAAAAGCCTTATCTCCGAACAGCCATCTGCCTGCTTTTTCGGAACAGGCAAACTTCTCATTCACATAATGCTTTATTCTGGGACGATTCATGCCATCCATCAGCTTACGCACAATTCCCGGTGCTGAAGCGTTATGGGAATGTGCGATCACCTTTCTCACTCCAGCCTGCTTCGCCAGGCGAAGTGGTACGATATTGGCTGCTGAAAGCATATTCACATGCACGACATCGTACTTTTCCTGGGAAAGGAGCTTCCGAAAGGCCTTTATATAGCCAAAGTAATCTTTTTTTATATTGGGAACATAAAAAACCCGTCCACCAAGCTCCTGGATTTCTTTCTCATAAGCAATCGTTCCATACATGGATACAAAATCAAAGGATACTCCCTGTCTGGCCAGTTCCCTGAAATAATTCATTACAAATGCTTCCATACCGCCAGGATTATTTCCCAGCCCTACCTGCAGGATTTTCATTTTTCACCTTCTAAACGCTTTATCAGCTTGTCATATCTGGAAACTTCCCGGGTTAATTCCTTTTTCATAATCAGCCACCTATCATTTTACTGTATTGCTCAGAGATCGGATCAATGTCGCCGTATGCGATCAGCTTGCCTTTTTCCAGAATCATGGCCTTATTGCAAAGGCGCTGTACCTGTTCCAGAGAATGGGATACAAAAAGGACGGTAACACCTGAGTCAAACATACTCATGATCTTCTTTTCACTTTTTTTACGGAACTTGGCGTCACCTACGGAAAGGACCTCGTCCAGGATCAGGATCTTCGGTTCTACTACTGTGGCAATGGAAAAGCCAAGTCTGGATTTCATACCGGAGGAATAATTTTTCACCGGAACATCCATGAATTTCTGAAGTTCAGAGAATTCTACAATCTCATCATATTTGCTGTCAATAAATTTCTTGGTATATCCAAGCATGGCACCATACAGGTAAATATTCTCTTTTCCTGTATACTGCGGGTCAAAACCAGCGCCAAGTTCCAGAAGGGGAACCATTTTCCCATGTTTGTCCACATGACCCTCTGTAGGCTTGAATACACCGGAAATCACCTTAAGAAGAGTACTTTTTCCAGCTCCGTTAAGACCAAGGATACCTACACGTTCTCCCTTTTCCACGCTGAAGCTTACATTCTTCAAAGCCCAGAATTCATTGTACTGGATTTCTCTCTTAATGGTTTTAAATATATAATCTTTTAAGCTGTCAACCTTCTCACGGCTCAGGTTGAACTTCATGCTTACGTTATCGACTTCAATGGCTGTCTTGCTCATATTTTCTCCTTAACATGTTCCTGTAAATGGTAGTTTAGAGCGTGTTTGAAAAATACTTTCTGCAGGGAATGATTTTTCAAACAGGTTCTAGATGTACAGAATAAAATTATCCTGTTTTTTCTTGAAGCATACAAGTCCGATGATGGTGATCACTACGCTGAATGCAGCTGCATAAATTACATATGGCGCATACATAGGCTCTCCGAAGATTGCAGATCGGAAAATCTGAATGGTACAGTACAGAGGATTGAACTTCAGGATCCATGCCCAGCCACTCTTCAGCAGCTTGCTTGGATAATAGAAGATGGCACATGTATACATGATCAGCATCAGGGCAACAGACCAGAGGTACTCAATATCTCTGAAAAATACACCGATAGTTGCAAGGAACATTCCACTTCCGTAGGAAAGGATCAGAATGATGATCAAGGCAACCGGTGCCTGAAGCAGATAAATAGTCGGTTTCACACCCAGGATCACGCCTACAATGGCAAGCACAACCAGGGAGATCAGAAAAATAATATAATTATAAATTACAGTTGAAAGTGGATACAGATATTTCGGTACATACACTTTCTTGATCATTGCTGCATTGGATCGGATGGATTTCAGCGCAGCTTTGGTTGCAGAGGAATAAAAGCTGTACAGAAGACGTCCGGAAAGAATGTATACAGGGAATGTTTTGTCCGTGTTTCCATACAGGGTTCCGAAGACAATTGTCAGTACCACCATGGAAAGCAGTGGTTCTAGCATGGACCACAAAATACCAAGGTAGGAACGACGATATTTCAGCTTGATTCCTTTTTTGACCAGCTCACTTAACAGGAACTGATACTGTCTGAGATTATCTAAATATTTCTTCATATTCACTCCATTATATTTTGAAAAATTTGGCTTTCTGTTTTATCCAAAGCATTCGTATATAAACTTCTTTTTGGAAAAAAGCCAAACTGTATTGTAACATACTCTTTCCCAGGTTGCAATATTGCGATTTAACCTGGAAGCGATCAATCAGTTACTGTGTTACTCCGTGACCAATAACATCAATCATTCCAGATTCTTACTTGCATCTACTGCCATCTGGTAGGCTTCTGCATAAGAAATTCCAGTCTTTCTGCAGATTTCCGCCAGGCTTTCATACTCCGGATAGCATTTCTCTGCTCCTTCTGAACCGCAGATTTTCACTTCCACCTCACCGAAGGGAATCATTACTTTCCGCTTTCTCCGGGGCAAAATCGTGCGCTCCATCCTGACCCTGCGGATACCAATACTGGTAGTTTCTGCAAAAATCAAAGCTTCCATTCCCGGGACATCTTCTTCCTTACAGATTACGGTAAGAAGCCATGCAGGACGGTTTTTCTTCATATATACAGGAGTATAATGCACATCCCTTGCACCGGCCTCAAAAAGCTTCTCCATGACAAAGCCTAGTACTTCACCGCTGCAGTCATCGATGTTTGTTTCCAGCTTGTAGATGTAATCTGCACAATCCGCGCTTTCCGTAACACCGGTCTGAATTTTGGCAGCAGCTTCCCGATTGAAAATTTCAGCAGTTTCATTTGCCGCACTTTCATTTCCTGCCGGAATTCCCACCGCTTTTTCCGGTTTATGGGATTCTTCCGGGTGAATCAGCATTGCACGCAGGATTCCCGGACACTCATAAGTCCTCTTGCCGGCTCCGATACCTGTTTTCTCAATTGCAAAGGTCTCTGGTAATTTGCAGGAAGTACGGACTGCTGCCACAATTGCCGCACCTGTAGGAGTTACCAGTTCACCCTGTACCGGAGTGATCCGCAGATCCAGGTCACACTGCTGTACAATATGGGTTACCGCTGGAACCGGAACTGGTAAAATGCCATGCTGGCAGCGGACCGTACCCATTCCTTCACATAATACAGGTACAATGACCTCTGTAATTCCAAGATTGTCCAGGCAGACTGCCACGGACAAAATATCTACAATGGAATCCACAGCTCCAACTTCGTGGAAATGCACCTCTTCCACCGGAACATTGTGGGCTTTTGCTTCTGCCTTTGCCAGAATCTGAAAAATTTTAAGAGCAATACCTCTGGCGCCGTCAGTCATCTTTGTGTCAGCAAGTATCTGACAGATTTCGTTCATACTGCGATGTTTGTGATGACGATGGTGCTCGTGAGTATGTGCTGCTATCTCATCTCCATGATCATGTCCATGTGCTGCCACATTCTTTGCAGTTGCCTCATGGCTATGCTCATACTGGTGATTATGTTCTTCTGCCATATGCGTATGACTGTGATTATGTTCTTCTGCCCCATGCGTATGACTGTGATTATGTTCTTCTGCCCCATGCGTATGACTGTGATTATGTTCTTCTGCCCCATGCGTATGACTATGATCATGTCCATGCAGATACTCCATATCATGGTCATGTCCGTCTATCTCTGCATCCAGGATTACATCGAAATCACAGGCATCAATCCCGGATTTCGTCACCCTGCTTACTTTTATCTCAAATCCCTGCACCGGAATACTTTCAAGTACATCCTCCAGCACCTTCTGATCTGCTCCCAGATCCAGCAGTGCTGCCACTGTCATATCACCACTGATTCCGGAATAACACTCCAGATATAATGATTTTCCCATAATTCTCCTCGTTACAAATTTATCAAATTGCTTTCCAATTTGTGTCTCTTACTTACCAAGCGCCAGCCGGTTCATCTGCGTTGCCAGATATCCGGCTCCATATCCATTGTCAATATTCACTGTGGCAATTCCATTGGCACAGGAATTGATCATGGTCAGAAGTGCTGATAATCCATGGAAATTCGCTCCATATCCCACAGACGTAGGCACCGCGATCACCGGTCGGCTTACAAGACCGCCCATAACACTGGCAAGAGCACCCTCCATGCCAGCCACAGCCACAACACAATTCGCGTCCTGAATGATCTCCAGCCTGGAAAACAGCCTGTGCATTCCACTTACACCAACATCGTAAATTCGTTCCACGTAGGTTCCAAAATATTCTGCAGTCTGTGCTGCTTCCTCGGCCACCGGAATATCTGCAGTGCCTGCGGTACAGACAGCCACCTTTCCCTCATGAACCTTATCTGGCTTCTCTATTTTCAGGATTCTGGAAACAGGGTCATACTGAACTTCTGGAAACTTCTCCTTCACCAGCTCATACTGTGCCTGGGAAGCCCTTGTTCCAAGTACTTCTCCCTCTTCCATATATAAACGTTCAAATATTTTCAGCAAATGGGCATCTGCCTTATTGCAGCAGTAAATCACCTCTGCGAAACCAGTACGGGCTTTTCTCCCCGTATCCAGCTTGGCATAATCCATTTCCTTGTAACCATCCTGTCGAATCAGCTTCCCTGCTGCTTCCGGAGAAAGTCCTCCCATTTGCACCTGGGCAAGGATTTCTTCTAGTGTCATGTACAAATCACTCCATTTCCTAAAACGTATTTGAAAAAGGCATTCTGCAAAATGTGCGTCACAATTTGCGGGAATCTATTTTCAAACAGGCTCTAAAATGCAACACAATTATAACGTTTTCTTCTCCTTTATTCAACAAAAAAATCCTGCCTCATTTTGCTGAAGCAGGATTTCTATGCATCGCGACGCGTGTTACTGGTCACGGAGCGAACCGTAACGGATTTCTTCCAAAGCCGGCTGTTCTGCGCGAAAGCAACGCTCCCAGACCGTCTGATTATGTTTTATTTCGCTTTGGCTGCCTTTTTATCTCCAAGGAAACCAATCGATGTAACACAGATCAGTTTATCGAAGATCATAAACATAGCTGGTAAGATAAACAGTACAACTACCATACTGATGATTGCACCACGGGCAAGCAGTGTACAGATAGAACCGATCATCTCAACCTGTGAATAGCAGGAAACACCGAAGGTTGCTGCGAAGAAGCTGAGACCACTGCTGATAATGGACGGCATGCTGGTCTTATGGGCAATGCTGATGGCTTCCATCTTATTCTTACCGTGCTGTCTCTCTCTCTGATAACGGGTAGTCATCAGGATCGCATAGTCAACGGTTGCACCCAGCTGGATGGCACCAATAACAATACTTGCAACGAACGGAAGGCTGATTCCCTGATAGTACGGAATGGCCATATTGACAAAAATCGCAAACTCAATAACCGCAACCAGAATGATCGGAAGGGAAATTGATTTAAAGATAATCATAATGATCAGGAAAATGGCGCCGATGGAAATTACATTTACACGAACCAGATCGGCATCTGTGGTATCCTGAAGATCCTTCATAAGCGGTGCCTCACCGATTACCATCGCCGTAGGATCATATTTCTTTACGATCTCATTGATGGATGCAAGCTGGGCATTTACCTCATCTGTAGCAGAACCATATTCAGAGCATACAAATGCAAGCTCATACTGATCTCCTTTGAAAATCTTCTTGAGATCACCCGGAACCATAGACTCCGGAACGGTAGGTCCGACCAGGGAATTCATACCCAGACTCCACTTCACACCATCAACCTTATCGATATCATTTAACATCTGCTGTTTCTGCTTGGAGTCCATATTCTTATCCATCATGATCATATGGATATTGCCTACTGCGAAAGTTTTCTCCAGCTCATCATTGGCAATGTTGCAATCCAAAGTGGATGGAAGAGATTCTGCAATATTATAGTAAATCTTTGTATGATTGTTTCCATAAATAGCCGGAAGCAGAAGCACCAGAAAAATCACAGTCCAAAGCTTATAATGCTTCGTAATAAATGCAGACGGTTTATCCATTCTGGCAAAAAGCAGCTTATGCTGTGTCTTCTCAATGGGCTTGTCAAAAAACAAAACCAGTGCCGGAAGAATGGTTACACAGCAGATAACACCAATAATAACGCCCTTTGCCATAACAATACCAAGGTCACGTCCAAGAGCAAAGGTCATAACACAAAGTGCAACGAAGCCGGCTACTGTGGTAACAGAGCTTCCAGCTACAGACTTAAAAGTATTGGCAATGGCATGCCCCATGGCACGGTCCTTTTCTCCAGGAAACCGCTTCTTATTTTCCTCGTAGCTGTTCAGAAGGAAAATGGAATAATCCATGGTAACACCAAGCTGAAGCACTGCGGTAAGTGCCTGTGTAATATAAGAGGTCTCGCCCAGAATAATATTGCTTCCCAGGTTGTAAAGGATAGCAAGTCCGATACTGAGCAGGAACAAAAACGGAACAACAAAGGATCCGCTTGTCAGCTCCAGAACGATCAGACTGAGTACTGCTGCGATCACAACGTAAATCGGCAGCTCCTGCATGGCAATGTTCTTAATATCTGTAACAACTCCTGTCATGCCACTGAGGAAGCACTGCTCGTTAGCAATCTTACGTAGTTCTGTGATAGCTTCCATGGAAGTATCTGAAGATGTGGTATTATCAAACAGAACCAGCATCATGGTTGCATCGCCATTTATAAATACCTTTCTGTACTTCTCAGGAATCATCTCTACCGGAAGAGTGATATCCGCCACATCATCATACCAGAGAACATCCTTTACATGCTCTACTTCACTGAATTTCTCTTCCAGCTTCTGGACATCCTTCATATCCATATTCTCCACAATTACCATGGAAAAGGCGCCCATACCAAACTCATCCACCAGAATATCCTGACCTTTTACCGTCTCAAGGGTATCCGGCAGGTAACTTAACAGATCATAATTTACTCTCGTCTCTGCGATTCCGATCACAGACGGGATTACCAGCAAAAGTCCGATCAAAAGCACCAGGACCTTATGCTTGGCTATCCATTTTCCTACTTTGACCATTGATGTCATCTCCTTAAATTCATTTCTTTCGTACTATAGTATAATCCAAAATGACCAATAGTCAATATTATTTTTAACAAAAATGAAAAATAGTCATTTTTCTCAAAATCCGATCAAAAAGCCAACAATTTTTACCAAAAATGCCGCAATCCAGGCGAGCACACATTGCCCGATCACCACTCCTGCTGCCCATTTTCCGCCAAGCTCACGTTTCACAGAAGCGATTGCGGCTACACAAGGCGTATATAAAAGACAGAAGGTAAGAAGGCACACTGCTGCCAGCGGAGAAAGCACATCTACCAGTGCCGCTGTGCTTCCAAATAATATGGACAATGTGGAAACCACGCTCTCCTTTGCCATAAAGCCTGTTACAAGGGCTGTGGAAAATCTCCAGTCCCCAAAGCCAAGAGGCTTGAATACCGGTGCAATAAATCCGGCAAGTACTGCAAGAATACTGTCTTTGGAATCTGTCACAATATTCAGATGCAGATCAAAGGTCTGTAAAAACCAGATCACAATGGTTGCCACAAAAATAACAGTAAAGGCTCTCTGAAGAAAATCCTTTGCTTTTTCCCAAAGAAGCTGGCCAACGTTTTTTGCACCTGGAAGACGATAATTAGGAAGCTCCATTACAAAGGGAACTGCTTCTCCCTTAAACATGGTTTTTCCAAAAATCAGTGCCATCAGGATTCCCATAATAATTCCGCCGAAATAAAGTGCTATCATTACCAGTGCACCGTATTTCGGGAAAAAGGCAGCTGTAAAGAAAGCATAAATAGGAAGCTTTGCCGAACAGCTCATAAAAGGAGTAAGGAGGATCGTCATCTTACGGTCACGCTCTGAGGGCAGGGTTCTGCTTGCCATAACGCCAGGAACTGTGCATCCAAAGCCTACAAGCATTGGGACAATACTTCGTCCGGAAAGTCCAATCTTTCGAAGCAGCTTATCCATTACAAAAGCAACTCTGGCCATATATCCACTGTCTTCCAGAAGTGACAGGAAGAAAAACAGGGTGACGATAATCGGCAGAAAGCTGAGCACACTTCCAACTCCATTGAAAATACCGTCAATTACAAGAGAATGAAGCACATTATTTACGTTCCATGCAGTCATGGCCTGATCCACCACTGCAGTCAGCCAGGTAATTCCCATATCCAGAAGATCTGAAAGTCCCTTTCCGATCACACCAAAGGTCAGCCAGAAAACCAGAGCCATAATTCCTGCGAAGCATGGAATGGCTGTATATTTGCCTGTAAGTATTTTATCCATCTTCTGACTGCGCAGATGCTCCTTGCTTTCATGAGGCTTAATCACGGTCTCAGCGCAGACTTTTTCAATAAAGTCAAAGCGCATATGGGCAATCGCCGCGGACCGGTCAAGCCCACGCTCCGTCTCCATCTGCTTTACAATATGCTCCAGGGTTTCTTTTTCATTCTGATCCAGCCCAAGCTTTTCCAGGATCAGTTCATCCCCTTCCGCAAGCTTACTGGCTGCAAAACGTACCGGGATATCTGCCTGCTGAGCATGATCCTCAATGAGATGCATAATTCCATGAAGACATCTGTGAACAGCACCGCCATCATCGTTTGCATCGCAGAAATCCAGACGCTTTGGTTTTTCCTGATATTTTGCCACATGGATCGCATGGGCTACCAGTTCATCGATTCCCTCATTTTTCGCTGCTGAAATAGGTACTACAGGAATTCCAAGCGCCTCTTCCATCTGGTTCACACGTACAGAACCGCCATTCTGCCTTACCTCGTCCATCATATTCAATGCCAGGACCATAGGAACATCCAGTTCCATCAGCTGCATGGTAAGATATAGATTTCTTTCAATATTGGTTGCATCCACAATATTGATAATTCCTTTTGGATGCTGTTCCAGAATAAAGCTTCTGGTTACGATTTCCTCGCTGGTATAGGGGGACATGGAATAAATTCCCGGCAGGTCTGTCACCAGAGTATTCTTTTTCCCACGGATAATACCATCCTTGCGGTCTACAGTAACTCCCGGAAAGTTGCCTACATGCTGACTGGAGCCGGTTAACTGATTAAACAGGGTTGTTTTACCGCAGTTCTGGTTTCCTGCCAGCGCAAAGGTAAGAAGCTCACTATCCGGAAGGGGATGTTCATCTGCTTTTTCATGATATTTACCGCCCTCGCCCAGACCTGGATGAGGAATCGCCCTGACACGGCTGCCTCGTTTCTGTTCTTTTTCATCCCTTACATTATCAATCTGAATCTGGGCAGCATCTGCAAGACGCAGGGTCAGCTCATAGCTATGTATCCTGACTTCAACAGGGTCACCCATAGGTGCATATTTTACCATGGTCACGTCCGCCATGGGAATGATTCCCATATCCAGGAAATGCTGCCGCAGGGCACCCTCTCCTCCTACTACTGTAACTGTGGCAGTTTTCCCGATGGGAAGGTCTTTTAATGTCATATGTACTTGTCCTCTTTTCCCATATGTAAGATTTTTGTTGCTGTTCAAAACTAAGCAGCAACCATTTTTGATAAAATTCGTCTGCTAATGATAAATTTTATCATTAATGTTACAGGAGTTAGTTTATTCTAATATCATCAGGATGTCAATATTATTGAGAAAAATTATTGACAATTTTATCATTATCTGATAAAGTTACGAAACAAGGTTTCCCTGTGAGGGAGTAGCAAGCGTGTCCACAGACGCGTGGCAAGTCAACATACCGACCGTATGAATCTGTTTGTATAGATTGCTGTTCACTGAATGAACAGCAGATTTCAGAGCAGTGTTTCGATCTGGCTTGCATTAAATTGCGAGACTCATGTATAACGTTATGCTATACATGGAGTCTGTCCTTTTATAAGAATGCAGATGACCCATATATAGCCTGTGGTTATATATCGGGTCTTTTTTCATGCTGTAAAAAGCTTCGCCGAGAGATCTGTTTCCACAGCAAATAAAAAAATGGAAACCAGTAATAAAATACATTACGGAGGAACGTAAAAATGAACTACAGTTTTGTGTTTTTTCTGAACAGCGCCCTGCTTGGAGTCGGACTTGCAATGGATGCTTTTTCTGTGTCCCTGGCAAACGGCCTTCACGAGCCTAGGATGCGCATGAAAAAAATGTGCGGCATTGCAGGCACATTCGGTGCTTTCCAGGCCATCATGCCAATGACCGGATGGTTATGTGTCCACACCATTGTAGGATACTTCAGGACATTTGAGAAATTTATTCCATGGATTGCGCTGATCCTTCTTTGCTATATCGGAGGCTCCATGCTGATCAATGGTATCCGGGGAACCGATGAGGGTGATGAAATTCCGGGAGTTGGTCCCAAAGCCCTTTTCATTCAGGGCATTGCAACCTCCATTGACGCCCTGTCCGTAGGATTCACCATCTCAGAGTATGACTGGCTGATGGCTCTTGTCTGTTCCCTGATCATTGCCATAGTCACATTCTTTATCTGCATGACCGGACTTTCCCTTGGAAAACGCTTCGGAACCAGGCTTTCCAACAAGGCGGATATTCTCGGCGGCGTCATTCTTATCGCAATTGGTCTGGAAATTTTTATCAGCAATATGTTTTAATTTTTTCAGCATATTTACCGCTATTCAGCTGGTACTGTTCCGCCAGGCGTTTTTCTATGCAAGCGTTGATTTTCACCTGTTTTCCAATCAAAAAAAAGCTTTCATCTCTCCCTTTGCGGGATGGATGAAAGCTTTTTCTACTTTTATTAACGGGCAATAATATATGCGCAATAAACCAGATATACCACTACCATTATAATACCCTCTTTGCGCTCAATTTTTTTCCTGGTTCCTGCAAAGATCCAGACCATAACCGAAAATACCATAAGAAGCACTATATCGATTATGTTTTCCCGGATCAAAGCTACCGGACTGATAGCAGATGAGATTCCAAGAACCATCAGAATATTGAAAATATTAGATCCAACTGCATTTCCAACTGCCATATCAACTTCATTTTTTCTTGCTGCAACTACAGAGGTTACAAGCTCCGGAAGTGAAGTTCCGATAGACACAATGGTAAGCCCGACCAGAGTCTGGCTCATTCCAAGCTCTATTGCAATCCTGCTGGCTGTATCAACGGTAAGGTCACCGCCAAAAGCAATTGCAGCTGCACCCACGATCAGAAAGAGAATACTTTTGCCGTATGACAGCTCTTTCATATTGTCACATTCTTCAACACCTTCTATTTCAACCTTCTGTCCTGCTGCACGCGCTTTCATTGCGCTTCGTACCATTGTGAAAATGTATCCGGCAAACACGATCAGGAAAATAACTCCATCTGCATGACCCAGCGTCATTCCCGTCTTATCTCCCAGTCCTGAAATTCCCAGTACAAGCAGAAATAGTGCACATCCTAAAGACAAGGGAATATCTCTTACCACAGTTGCTTTCTGGACCATAATTGGAGTCAGAATTGAACAGACACCAATTACAAACATCAGATTAAAAATATTGGATCCTACTACATTGCTGACCGCAAGTTCATTATTCTGTACCAGAGAAGCAGTCACACTCACGGCTGTTTCTGGCAGTGAAGTTCCCATAGCCACAATCGTAAGACCAATGATGATGGGCGGAACCTTTAACTTCTTCGCAATGCTGGAACTTCCCTCCACAAAAAAGTCAGCCCCTTTTACCAGAAAGGCAAATCCCACTGCCAGCAGCAGGATAACAGCTGCAATTGGCAATCCATTAATAATATTTTGCATAATATTCTCCTTTTGTTATCAGCATATTTTTACCTTTACAAATTCTCCAGAGTGTGTTTGAAAAGGCTTTCTGCAAAATAAATGCTACAAAACAGCATTTACTTCATAAGCCTGCTTCTTTGGAATCACATCTGCCGCAAATGTAAAAAGACCCATGTATGCCATAACATGCATACATGAGTCTCATTCTTTAAGATTTGCCAGGCCAGAATCAGATCCGATCAAAGCCGCGACTGTTGACAAACCACGTTTTCACGCAAACTACTCCCTCACAGAATCCATATGTGTAGTTAATATACCAAATTGCCGTTAAGAAGTCAACCTCTAATCTTCCTCTATATGCTCTCTTCCCTGGTCAATGATTGTCCGAACATGCTCATCTGCCAGAGAATAGAATATAGATTTTCCATCCCTGCGGCTTTTTACCAGTTTATTCTGTTTCAGGATACGAAGCTGGTGGGAAATAGCTGACTGAGTCATGTTCAATGCCTTTGCAAGGTCACACACGCACACCTCTGCTTCAAAAAGTACAAACAGGATCCGGATCCTGGTAGAATCTCCAAACACCTTGAACAGCTCTGCCAGATCGTACAACTCGTTTTCCTCCGGGATGGTCTCGTTTACAATTTGCAGAAGATTTTCATGAACCTCACAGCAATCACAAATTTCCACTTCTTTATCTATGTCTTTTTTCATTCTGAATACCTCGATATCATCATCAAAGATTTTTCACAAACAAAGTACGGATTGCATTGAGCACTGCCAGTACCATAACTCCTACATCTGCAAAAATGGCTATCCACATGTTTGCAATGCCGAGGGCACCAAGTACCAGGCAGATCAGTTTCACGCCAATTGCAAAATAAATATTTTCATATACAATTCGCATACACTTCTTGGCAATGCGAATGGCTTTCCCAATCTTCAACGGGTCATCGTCCATCAGGACAACGTCAGCCGCCTCGATTGCAGCATCAGAACCAAGAGCACCCATTGCAATACCAATATCCGCTCTTGAAAGAACCGGTGCATCATTGATTCCATCTCCAACGAAGGCAAGCTTCTCTTTTTCAGACTTGTTTGAAAGAAGCTCTTCCACCTTGGAAACCTTATCCGCCGGAAGAAGCTCGCTGTGAACCTCTCCGATTCCAAGGTCAGCTGCTACAGACTCTGCCACTTTTTTTCCGTCACCGGTGAGCATAACCGTTCTTGTAATGCCTGTTTTTTTCAGGTTCTCAATTGCCTCTTTGGCATGAGGTTTGATAATGTCAGAAATCAGGATGTGACCTGCATATTTTCCATCCACAGCCATATGGACAACCGTCCCTACATGATGGCACTCTTTGTACGCAATACCCAGACGATTCATCAGCTTCGCGTTGCCGGCAGCTACAGACACGCCTTCCACCTTTGCAATAACACCGTTTCCACCGATTTCCTCAATGTCTGTGACACGGCTGCGGTCAATTGGCTTGCCATATGCTTTCTGAAGGCTCTTGCTGATGGGGTGTGAGGAAGAGCACTCTGCATATGCTGCATATTCCAGAAGCTTTGCATCCTCCATCTCATTATGGTGGATTCCGCTGACCTCGAATACGCCCTTTGTCATAGTACCTGTTTTATCAAAAACAACAATCTTCGTCTGGGAAAGTGTCTCCAGATAGTTGGAGCCTTTTACCAGAACGCCCTGATTGCTGGCACCACCGATTCCAGCAAAGAAACTGAGGGGAATACTGATCACCAGTGCACATGGACAGCTGATTACAAGGAACGTCAGGGCACGGTAGATCCAGTCTCCCCATTCCGGAGAAAGTTCCATAAACAGCATTCTGCAAAGAGGCGGAATGACTGCAAGTGCCAGAGCACTGTAGCAAACTGCCGGGGTATAATATTTCGCAAATTTTGAAATAAAGTTTTCAGATCTGGATTTCTTGGAGCTGGAGTTCTCAACAAGATCCAGGATCTTGGAAACCGTAGATTCACCGAATTCCTTTGTGGTGCGGATTTTCAATACACCTGTCATGTTAATGCAGCCGCTGATGACCTCATCCCCCACTTTTGCATCTCGCGGAAGGCTTTCTCCTGTCAATGCGCTTGTATTTAATGTGGAATTTCCGTCTTCAATCATTCCGTCAATTGGAATCTTCTCTCCCGGCTGAACCACAATGATAGTTCCAATCTCTACCTCGTCCGGATCTACCTTTTCCAGCTTGCCGTCCTGCTCGATATTTGCATAATCCGGACGGATATCCATCAGCTCGCTGATATTTCTTCTGCTCTTTCCAACGGCATAACTCTGGAAAAGTTCTCCGATCTGGTAAAACAGCATAACCGCAGTGCCTTCCTGATAATCGCCGAGAGCAATGGCACCAATTGTGGCAACTGCCATCAGAAAATTCTCATCAAATACCTGACGGTTCCTAATTCCCTTAAACGCTTTTTTCAGAATATCATAACCGATCACCAGATACGAGACCATGTAAAGTGCCATTCGAAGATAGCCATCTACCGGAAGAAAGCGCAGCAAAACCAAAAGGACAAAAGCAATAATAATTCTGGTCAATACTTTTTTCTGCTTCTTGTTCATATTCTTTCACATGCCTTGAGGGCACGGCCTCCATTATAATGATGTCGCTGGCACGCGACATATTCGCTTAATTCATTTGCGTGACTGAACAGAATACATCCTGTCCGGTTATTGTCTTACTGTTCACTCTGTGCCTAGAGCCTGTTTGAAAAATCATTCCCGCAATCTCCCACAAATTGTGACGTACATCTTGCAGAAAGCCTTTTTCAGACACGCTCTAGTAACTGCTTTTCCTCATTGTTTTTATAAGAAGATCTCGCAGTCGTCTTCTACTTTCTTACAGTTCTTCAGAACTTCCTGCATAACAGCCTTCGGCTCCTGTCCATCTTCAAACTCAACGATCATTTTCAGAGTCATAAAGTTTACAGTCGCATCCTTAACACCAGCAGTGTTCTTAGCAGCTTCCTCCATCTTGTTTGCACAGTTTGCACAGTCAACATCAATCTTGTAAGTTTTTTTCATGGTAGTGGTCTCCTTTTGAAAATGTTCTCTTTTTCATATGAACAATTATTCATATGTTTGTTTTTATTATAGCATTTAAATAACTTCTGTCAATAGGTTTGGAATAAAATCTTTCTTTTTCCTGTATTAATATAGTAATTTCTTTTTTTGCTCTGTTCAATTCTATTTTTTTCGTGTATAATAACCCAGATGTTATTGGAATGAAATTAGAGGAGATTTTAAACATGAAAAGTTATTTAATCGTTTTTCTCATTTCTATGGTACCGCTGATCGAGCTGCGTGGCGCGATTCCGTATGCTGTAGGTTTCGGAATTCCGCTGGTTCCGGCGTACATTATCGCCATTATCGGAAACATGCTTCCAGTACCGTTCATCTACTTCTTCGCCCGCAAGGTTCTGGAGTGGGGCAAGGATAAACCGGTGATCGGACGTTTCTTTACCTTCTGTCTTGAGAAAGGTGAAAAAGGAGGAAAGGCCCTGCAGGCAAAGGCCGGCCGCGGATTATTCGTAGCACTTCTACTCTTCGTAGGAATTCCTCTTCCCGGCACAGGTGCCTGGACCGGAACCCTGGCTGCCAGCCTTCTGGACATGGACTTTAAGTCCAGTGTTCTGGCTGTAATGCTTGGTGTCATTCTGGCTGGTCTTATCATGGGCGCTGCAAGTGCAGGACTTTTTGGGGCATTATTTGCAGTATTCAGCTGACAGGATTACAAACAAAAAGTATATGAAGTTTATCTGATTACGAATAAACTCATATACTTTTTTTATGCCTTAAAAGAAACTAAAACAAGCCTCTGTCGTTTTCGCTCGTCTTAGAGCCTGTTTGAAAAATCATTCCTGCAATCTGCACGCCCCACTTTGCGGTATATTTCACCCGAATTCGGTTGTCGTAGCCCGCTACGACGCCCTCATCCGGGCAAAATCTCCCACAAATTGTGACGCACATCTTGCAGAAAGCCTTTTTCAAACACGCTCTAGTTTCTTTTCCCACCCATTTTTTTATTAATGTTTTTGTTCCTGTTCACAGAAAACCCGAAAATTGCGACGCAAAATCATGCGAATACATGATTTCTGTGCATCGCGAAGCGTACTGCTAGTCAGGTCGTAAGCAGTAACATGTTTTTAGCTTCAGAAATTGTAATACGGTTCCTCATCCCGTGCCCGGTACTCATGCTTCTCATAATAGCCTATCAAAGTTCCGTCCTCATCACGCAGGGCTACCATATATACGTCCTTCGCCTGTTTCTCATTATAAAAAGTATGGATCCGGTTGTGCTCCTTATCTTCTTCAAACCAGGCAACCACTTTTTCAATTATTTCCTTTGACTTCGGATTGTGACAATTCATAAGACTTTTTCCAAGCAGTGCCTCACCACCCCATTTATGATAACTCTCCACGGCCTTCGGATTCATGTAGATAATTTCATGCTTCAGGTTGCAGATAACAACGGATGCAACATCCTGATCGATAATACTTTTAAAATATGGTGTCAGATTCATTTTAAATTTTCCCTCCTGCTATGAAGCCTTTTTCAAACACGCTCCAGATAATGGATCTGGTTTCTGTTTACTTCAATAATCCCTTCTTTTCGCATTTTGCCAAGCTCATTGGAAAGCGCACTTCTGTCTACTCCAAGATAATCAGCCAGTTCCTGCCGGTTAAAGGGGATCATAAACTGGCTGCTGCCCTGCTGCACCATCTCCTGGGAAAAATAGGAAAGCAGCCTCCCCCGGATGGATTTCGGTGCCGTATGAAGGCTTCTTCTGGAAAGTTCCAGGTTCTTCTTCGCCATGACCATCAGCATGTTACAGATCAGTTTCTCATGGCAGGGACAGGTATCCGGACAGGTGTGAAAAATCTTTCCCACCTCCAGAAAAAGGATCTGGCAATCCTCTGCAGCCGTCACCCCTATGAGCAGCTTTTCCCCTGGAATGCAGGCATATGTCTCTCCGAAAACCTGGCCTGGCGCAATCCGGTTCAGAATACTCTTGTTTCCCATCATGTCAATGCTCTCAATATGAACACTGCCGTTAAGCACAAGTCCCATCATCTTCACCTGGTCTCCCACCTGCCAGATCGTGCTGCCCTTGGCAAAGCTTTGCGGAGTGGCTTTCAGACAGGAAAGCATGTGCTTTGTTTCTTCTGGACTTGTTCCCTGAAAGAGAAAAGTCCTGGAAAGAAATTCATAATTCATTTTTCTCCTTTTGTTGTTATAACAACATACTTGTTGGTTGGATTATATTATAGTATGCGTACAAAGTCAAGGACGGTGGCAGAAATAAATTATCCATCTCTGACTTTCTCATGCGAAGCGAAAAGAATTTCCTGTTACTTTTCCTTTTGCAATTACAAAACAATCAGAAACCAATCAACTTATTTTCACGAAATGCTTATACCTTATAGAACAATATGATCAAATTCAGGAGGAAACTATTTATGGAACAGAACATGTTTTGTTTTCAGTGTGAACAAACTGCCGGATGTACCGGCTGTACAGGTGCCAAAGGAGTCTGTGGAAAAACCGCTGATACAGCCAGACTTCAGGATGAACTTACCGGAGCTCTCATCGGACTCTCCCATGCAGCAGATGAGAATACACCACTTGCAGAAACCACATGGAAACTGATGGTGGAAGGTCTGTTTGCTACCCTTACCAACGTAAGCTTCGATGACAAAGCCATCGCAGAAATCACAGACCGCATCCACCAGGAAAAAGCCCGGCTTCGCCCAGACTGTGGCGGCTGCGCTTCCCCTTGCGGACATAACGACGACTACGATATGAAGCTTCTCTGGAACGCCCAGGAAGACATCCGCTCCCTGAAATCTCTGATTCTCTTTGGAATCCGCGGAATGGCGGCTTATGCCTACCATGCAATGACACTTGGATATACTGACACAGAAGTAAACGAATTTTTCGCAAAAGCACTTTTTGCACTGGGCGAGGACTGGGATATGGACCTGCTTCTTCCTATTGTAATGGAAACAGGTAAATACAATCTTTCCTGCATGGAGCTTCTTGACCGCGCTAACACTGCCACTTACGGCACACCAGCTCCTGTTACAGTACCTCTTACTGTGGAAAAAGGCCCATTCATCGTCATTACCGGTCACGACCTGCATGACCTGAAACTTCTTCTGGAACAAACAGAAGGAAAAGGCATTAATATTTACACCCACGGTGAAATGCTTCCCTGTCATGCTTATCCGGAACTGAAAAAGTACAGTCACCTGAAAGGAAACTTCGGTACTGCATGGCAGAACCAGCAAAAAGAATTTGCAGAGCTCCCAGCTCCTGTTCTTTTTACCACAAACTGCCTGATGCCGCCGAAACCAAGCTACATGGACCGGGTATTTACTACAGGAACTGTCACTTTCCCTGGAACTGTTCACATTAATGAAGAAAAAGATTTCACACCAGTTATCCAGCGTGCCCTGGAGCTTGGCGGATATCAGGAAGACCAGCATTTTACCGGAATCAACGGCGGAACTTCCGTTACAACCGGCTTCTCCCATGGAACCATTCTTGGCGTTGCAAATCAGGTAATTGATGCTGTAAAAGCAGGTGCTATCCGTCACTTTTTCCTGGTAGCAGGCTGCGACGGCGCAAGAAGCGGACGCAATTACTATACCGATTTTGTAAAGCAGTCTCCTTCTGATTCCGTAATTCTTACACTTGCATGTGGAAAATACAGATTTAACGATCTGGACCTTGGAACCATCGGTGGGCTTCCAAGACTGATGGATATGGGACAGTGCAACGATGCTTACGGCGCGATCAAGGTTGCGGGCGCTCTTGCAGAAGCATTTGGATGTGGGGTAAATGAGCTTCCTCTTTCCATGGTGCTCTCCTGGTATGAGCAGAAAGCAGTTTCCATTCTGCTTACCTTGCTTCACCTTGGAATCAAAAACATCCGTCTTGGCCCGACCCTTCCGGCATTTTTATCACAGAATGTGCTGAATTATCTGGTAGAAAACTTTGGGATCGCTGCGATTACTACGCCAGAGGAAGACTTGAAAACGTTGTTGGGATAAGGAGGATACTCTCATGATCAGAAAAATCATTCATATAGATGAAGAAAAATGTAACGGCTGCGGGCTCTGTGCCCGCGCTTGCCACGAAAGTGCAATTGGAATTATAGATGGTAAAGCAAAACTGCTTCGTGAAGATTACTGCGACGGTCTGGGCGACTGCCTCCCTGCCTGTCCAACAAATGCCATTTCTTTTGTAGAAAAGGAGGCAGCTGCTTACGACGAAGCCGCAGTTCTGGAAAATAAGAAAAAGCTGGAAGCACACTCCCAGCTTCAACAGTGGCCGGTACAGATTAAGTTAGTTCCTATCAATGCTCCATATTTTGACGATGCTGACCTTCTTATTGCTGCAGATTGCACAGCCTATGCTTACGCTAACTTTCATCAGGATTTTATCAAAGGTAAGATTACTCTTATCGGCTGTCCGAAACTGGACTCTATAGATTACAGCGAAAAGCTCACCGAAATCATCCGTCAGAACAATATCAAGAGTGTTACCATCGTGCGCATGGAAGTTCCATGCTGCGGCGGAATCCAGAATGCAGCCATAAATGCCATGAAAGCCAGTGGAAAATTTCTTCCATGGCAGGTGTACACCATCTCCACAGATGGAAGGATTCTTGCCTGATTTTGCCCCACAAAAATCCGGACTGCTCCACACAGCCCGGATTTTTTATCCCTGTAATCCCTTTGATTGACGAATCATATCTTCCACTACAATATCAAAAATTTCTCCAATGGAATTACAAAATTGAATTTGCTCCCATTTCTTTATTCTTCTTTTCTCTTATAACTCCAAAATCATTTTTAATACATTCAGCACACTGTCCGGACCTGGTTTCTCCAGTACGTATCTGGCGGCCTGCTTGGCTTCCTCGCGGGCAGTGGTAACTGCATAGCTCTTTCCAGCTTCCAGCAGCATGCTCACATCATTGCAGTTATCTCCGAAAGCAACAACCTCTTCTCTCTTCGTAATTCCAAGACGGTTACAAAGTTTCTGAAGAGCATTTCCCTTTCCGGAATGTACATCCACGAAATCTACCCAGTAATCACCGGAAGCCATGATCTGAATCTTATCTCCAAAACGCCGCTTCGCTTCCTCTGCTCCTAGAGCTGCATCCACTTCTTCGTTATACATGGCAACTTTTGTCATAGTCTCCGGGGCATTCAATACATCGTCCACTTCATTTACATGAAGTTTATATCCTTCCCGAAGTTTCTTCACAAAAGCCTGGTCTGCCCGCTCCACGTATGCCTGGGCACTGCCTGCTGTCATGAAAGAAGCTCCCTTCTGGACTCTCACATACTCCACAACCTCTTTGAGTATATCGGCAGGAATTGCCATTTTTTCAATAATCTCTCCCTGATAGGAAATGATTCCACCGTTTCCTGCAATAAAATAAATATCATCTTTCACAGGTGCAAACACTCTTTCTATACTGTCATATTCTCTGCCGCTGACAGCTGCAAATACAATTCCCTTAGCCTTCAGCTTTCGGATAATGTCATAAATCTCCGGGTTAATATCCATGGTGCCTTCTTTCAGAAGTGTACCATCCAAATCTGATGCAATCAGTTTTATCATAGCATTACCTCACGTATTCTAATAAAAATCCACCTACTGCCTCACAGAGGATTTCAACATATTTTCTATTCCATAAAAAAGTCCACAGAACTCCCAACCTTTATCTGTCAGAAATCCTGTGGACTATTATACTATGAAAGGAACACTTTATCCAGAGTATGTTAAAAAATCATTCCTGCAAACTGCATAATATGGTTTGTTCTCACGCTTTCAACAGTCCACACAGACCTTCCGGAAAGTTATCAAAAAACGGAACTAAACTTCTCTTCTCAAATGTTCTATTTCTGCTCCTTCTGTACTTCTATAATATTGGCACAATCTTCATAGCCAGACGGAATCCTGTCTGTAATTATCGTAGATCTGTAAAAATCTGCAAAGGTCACAGAACTGATATTGTCAAACTTGGAACTATCGCAGAGCACATAGCACTCCCTGCACTGCTCCATGGCAGCTGCTTTAACTGCCGCTTCATTGGCATCCGGGGTAGTACAGCCACTCTTTCTGGTAAGTCCATTGGTTCCAAAAAAGCCTTTGGTAAAATGATAACCACGAATCGTATTCATAGCCTGATTACCAATTACTGCTTCTGTAGTGCTCTTCAGCTCTCCACCTACAAGAAGAACCTTAAAGCCTCTTCCTGCCAGTGTCTGGGCATGTACCACTGCATTGGTAACAAATACTGCCCTTGTAACCTTAAGAAACTTCAGGATATCCCCAGTAGTAGTACCTGCATCAATATAGACAAAATCCTCCTCCTGGATAAGACCTGCTGCATATTTTGCGATCCGGTCCTTCTCCTCCAGCTTCAGTCCCATTTTCTCGGCAACTGAATATTCATATGCAGTTACCCGCTCCTTCAGTTCTACGGCACCGCCGAAGACTTTCTCTAGCTTGCCTTCCTTATCCAGTGCAGTGATATCTCTTCTCACTGTTGACTCTGATGTATCTAAAAGATCCTTCACTTCTGTGACAGTAATACTTCCTTTCTCTCTCAGAAGCTCCAAAATGATCTCATGTCGCTGCTGTGTTAACATTCTTTTCCCGCCTTATAATCTGTAACATTGGTTTCCAGAATGATCTTACGCAGTGGAAGAATACTTCCCGGTGAAACAGAAAGCTCGTCCACTCCCATTGCCAGAAACTCTTTTGTAAGTGACTGGTCAGCACCAAGTTCTCCACAGATTCCAGCCCAGATACCAGCCTTATGAGCATTCTCCATAACCAGGGAAATCATGCGCAGCACTGCCGGATGATGAGGATCAAAAAACAGGTCAAGCTGAGGATTCTGACGATCGATTGCCATAGTATACTGGCTGAGATCGTTGGTTCCGATGCTGAAGAAATCAACCTCTTTCGCAAGATCATCACTGATGATTGCTGCTGCCGGAGTCTCAATCATAATTCCCTGTTCCGGATTACCAAACTCTACGCCCTGAGAGGTAAGCTCCGCTTTCACTTCCTCTACGATTTCCTTGATCTTACGCACTTCCTGTACGCTGGTGATCATAGGATACATAATTGCGATCTTGCCAAATGCACTGGCACGGAATAAAGCACGAAGCTGTGTCTTGAAAATCTCCGGTCTTGTCAGACAGATACGGATTGCCCTGCATCCCAGTGCCGGATTCTCTTCATGCTCCATGTGGAAATAATCGCATTGCTTGTCTGCACCAATGTCCAATGTACGGATGATCACTCTCTTGCCTGCCATAGTCTGTGCAACCTGTCTGTAAATCTGGAACTGTTCTTCCTCGGTTGGGAAATCTTCCTTCTCCAGATAAATAAACTCACTTCTGAAAAGACCGATTCCACCAGCATCATTCTGAATGACTGTTGCCAGATCCTTGATGTTGCCAATATTAGCGTACAGCATTACTTTCTGTCCGTCAAGTGTAACGTTCTCTTTTCCTTTAAGGGTCAAAAGAAGCTGCTTTCTGGAAAGATCTTCTTCCTGGCGCTTCTTCATCTCTGCCAGAGTCTCCTCATCCGGATCTACATAAAATGTACCGTCTGCCCCGTCTACAATTCCAAGTCTGCCATCCATCTCACTCTCAAGAGACACGGAAGTATTTACAAGTGCAGGAATCGCCATGGTCCTTGCAAGAATCGCTGTATGGGAATTCAAGGAGCCTTTCACTGTAACAAAAGAGAGAACTTTATCCTTATCCAGCTGTACAGTCTCTGATGGTGCCAGATCCTCTGCCACAATGATCTTCGGCTCGTCTGCATCTACAGCCCCTGTCTCTTCTCCATTTAAAATGGTGAGAAGCCGCTCAGAAATATCACGAACATCAGCTGCACGCTCTCTCATATAATCGTCGTCCATTGCCGAAAACATCTGCGCATAATTGTCACCTGTAGTTGCCACTGCATACTCTGCATTTACGCCCTGGCTGCGAATGATATTCTCTACAGATTCATTATATCCATCGTCCTCCATCATCATCTGATGAACTTCGAAGATTGCTGCATTGGCTTCCCCGACTTCTCTCAAGGCCTTATCGTAAAGTCCCTGAAGCTGTTTAATCCCTTCTGCCTTAGCTTTCTCATAGCGCGCCATCTCCTGTTCCGGATCATCAATCTTCACACGCTTAACCTGCTGCTCTTTTTTCTGATATACACTGATCTTACCGATGGCAATACCACCGAAAACACTTTTTCCATTATATATCTGCATTTTTTCTCTCCCACTTATTTGATCTGCTGACAGGAGACCAAACGCTCCTGCCAGCCTTTCCCGTTCTCGTGATACTCACCAAAGTCTCACGCAAATATCACTTTGACAAGCTGTTTACAAACAAACAGGGACATACCCGCAGGTATGTCCCCTTCCTGTCTTACAGAGTTTCCTGCATGAATTTGCTCACTGCCTCATATGCAGCGTCTTCATCTGCACCTTCAAATGTAAGAGTAACCTCGTCACCTTTCTTCACTGCAAGTCCCATAATTCCGAAGATTGCCTTACAATTCATAGCCTTGCCGCCCTTTGCGATCTTGATATCAGAAGAAAAAGCCTTTACTGCTTTTACAAGCTCTCCTGCTGGACGTGCGTGGATTCCTTCCGGGTCTGTTACAACATATTTAAATTCTCTCATGATTCATTCCTCCATTTTTCTTTTTATCTTTGGTCTCTATTGATTTTCTTATTATTTGATTTCTTTATATCGGATTTCACATTCTGTGTCAATCACTATTCACGATTATGTTACTGTTCATGACCTTCACAATAACACGATTATACCTGCATATCTTTTCCAGACATGAGTTACCATTCATTCCGCAGCCAATATTAGAGCCTGTTTGAACATCCATTGTCAGGCATTTTTCTTTTTCAGAACTCCCAGGAGCACTGCGGAAACAACAGTTCCCACTACCAGTGCACTCACATAATGCACTGCATTTCCCATAACCGGAACTACGAAGATTCCACCGTGAGGTGCCATCAGGGTACAGCCAAATGCCATGGACATTGCACCTGCAAGACCAGATCCCACAATACATGCCGGAAGCACATGAAGCGGGTCGGCTGCTGCAAAAGGAATGGCTCCCTCTGTGATAAAGGCAAGTCCCATAATAAAGTTGGTAGGACCAGACTCCCTTTCTTCTTTCGTAAATCTGTCTTTAAAAAGAAGTGTAGCAAGTGCGATGGCGCATGGCGGAACCATACCACCAACCATAACGGCTGCCATAATATCATAGTTACCAGCTGCAATCGCTGCAGTACCAAATACATATGCTGCCTTGTTAAACGGGCCACCCATATCGATTGCCATCATTCCGCCAAGGATCAGTCCAAGAATGATCTTACTGGAGCTTCCCATGGAGGTAAGTCCGTTATTCAGTGCTGTATTGATACCCCCCATGATGGGCTCTACAACAAACAGCATCAGAAGTCCCATGATCAGAATACCAACAACCGGATAAATCAGAACCGGCGCAATCTTCTCAAGGGCTTCCGGAAGCTTCTCACATACCTTACGAAGTCCCAGAATAATATATCCTGCTGCAAAACCAGCTACCAGAGCACCAAGAAAACCTGAAGTTCCGCTGTGTGCCATCATTCCACCCACAAAGCCAAGTGCAAGTGCCGGTCTGTCACCGATTGCCATGGCAATAAATCCCGCCAGAACCGGAAGCATAAAACCAAATGCCACATCACCGATTTGTTTGAACATAGCTGCCGCCGGAGTAATAGACCCAAAATTAGAGCGCTCGGCTACATCCAGGGCATTCATATCTACCATAAGACCATCGATCAAAAAGGCAATGGCGATCAGAATACCACCGCCAACTACAAACGGAAGCATATGGGAAACACCATTCATCAGCTGGGTGTAAATCTTGTGTCCCACACTGCCGCCGGCCTTATTCTGACTCTGTGATGAGGCTGATGCATTTCCGCTGTGATAAACCGGTACGTTTCCAGACATGGCAAGCTCTACAAGCTCATCAGCCTTATTGATTCCATCAGAAACCTGACGCTGAATCACTTTCTTGCCATCGAAACGATCCATGGGAACCTGGGCATCGGCCGCAACGATAATGCAGTCTGCATCCTGAATCTCCTGCTCTGTAAGCACATTCTTGGCTCCGCCAGAGCCTCTTGTCTCAATTTTCACAAAACAGTTCTTCGCCTTGGCAGCCTTCTCAATTCCTTCTGCTGCCATGTAGGTGTGGGCAATTCCTGTAGGACAGGAAGTAACAGCCAGAATCTTAAACTGATCCGCTTCAGCCTCTCCCATATCGGCCAGACGCTCATCTACGCTCTTCTTCTCCTCATCTGCCTGATCAATGATCGCAAGAAATTCCTCTGGTGTCTTCGCTGCACGAAGGCTCTTGGTAAAGTCCTCATCCATCAGCATCATGGAAAGCTTGCTGAGCACATCCAGATGAACATTATCCTCTGTATTTGGCGCAGCAATAAGAAACAGCAAGGTAACCGGCTCTCCGTCAAGAGAGTCAAAGTCAACCCCTCCCGGGATCACCATAGCGGCAAGTCCTGGTTTCTCTACTGCATCACATTTACCATGAGGAATGGCGATTCCCTCCCCGATTCCTGTAGTACTTTCTTCCTCTCTGGCATAGACCTGCTTACGGTACGCTTCCTCATCATTAATCTTGCCACTTCTGGTCATAAGGGAAACCGCTGCATCCAGAGTCTGAGACTTATCTGCTGGGGCAGCATTTAACGAAATACTTCTTACGTCCAGTAAATCTGTGATCCTCATTTCTTCCTTTCCTCCTGATCCTTTCCTGTGATCTGCTGATATACAGCTTCAATCTCTTCTCTGGTAGCAAGATTCTCAGAAAACGCACTGGCACTTCCAGCTGCGATTCCCATGTGGAACGCATATTCATAATCCTGCTTCTCCATATATCCTGCCATAAATCCGGCAACCATGGAGTCTCCGGCTCCAACACCATTGATCAGCTTGCCTTTCGGTGCAGGCTCCTCATAAACGTCTCCATTCTCAGCAATAAGGACCGCTCCTTCTCCTGCCATGGAGATCAGTACATTCACAGCTCCCATCTTCTGGAGTTTCTTACCATATGGGATCACGGACTGGCGGTCTTTCAGTTCCACACCGAAGATCTCACCAAGTTCATGGTTATTTGGCTTAATGAGAAATGGATGATAGGGGAGAACCTTCATCAAAAGATCTCTCGTCGCGTCCACTGCGATTCTTACGCCTCTGCCGTCCAGCATAGCCATGATCTTCTGGTAGGCATCATCCGGCATGGATGATGGAATGCTTCCGGAAAGGAAAAGTACATCGCCTTGTCCAAGCTCTCCTAACTGCTTCATCAGCAGATCCACCTTATCAGTTCCGATCTTCGGTCCCTGTCCATTGATTTCTGTACCGTCTATACTCTTCAGCTTCAGATTGATTCTGGAAAAGCCTTCCCCTACCTGGATGAAACCATTCCTCACACCCATCTCCTCAAGACGTCTGATAATCTCATCTCCGGTAAATCCGGCTGTAAATCCAAGGGCTGTACTCTCAATTCCCAGATTCATAAGAACTGTAGAAACATTAATTCCCTTGCCTCCCGGCAAAAGCATCTCCGAACTGGTTCGATTGGTAAGACCAAGCTGGAAGTTCTCTACCGACACGATGTAATCCAGTGACGGATTAAAAGTCACAGTGTAAATCATTTCTGCCTCCTGCTTATTTTTGCTTGTTTTTGATTTGTTGTGCTTATTATACTTTCATATACAGTCAAAGTCAATCAATCTTTTTCACAAGATTTTCACTTATGATTTATTACAATTGCACAACTATGAATTATTTTGACTGTTTTTGATTTTTTATATGCAACGATGTGCCAGAGCATGTTCAAAAAAGCTTTCTGCAAGATGTACGTCACAATTTGTGGGAGATTTTGTCCGGATGAGGGCGTCGTAGCAGGCTACGGAAACCGAATTCGGGCGAAACATACCGCAAAGTGGGGCGTACAGATTGCGGGAATGATTTTTCAGACGCGCTCCAGTACAGTGAAAATTAAGTATCTGCCACATTGGCGCAGTATATGACAGATCAGACAGATCAATATGGCGGTTATTTACTATTGGCTGTACAAATAGTAATATCCATAAATCACAAAAAAATGCAGATATCAGGCTGTGCCCCAACCTGAACCCTGCATTTTTCTGTATTTTATAATGATGGTCAAAATCAGTCATCAAATTCTGTTATTTTAATCAGTTCGAAGCGCTGTCACCGGATCACTTTTAGCAGCTTTTCTTGATGGGATCAGTCCGCCAAGAAGAGTCAGAACCACGCTCAGTCCGATCAGAACTACTGCTGCTACAGGAGGAAGAGCCGCCTTCACATTCACTCCGTCAGCCAGTGACCGGATAATGCTGTTCGCAGGAATGAGAAGAAGCAATGTAATTCCAATCCCCATAGCACCTGCGCAAAATCCGATAATAAACGTCTCCGCATTGAACACCTGTGACACGTTGTGCCTGGAAGCACCAATCGCTCTTAGAATACCAATTTCTTTTTTCCTCTCCAGAACACTGATATACGTGATAACACCGATCATAATGGAAGAAACCACAAGGGAAATCGCTACAAAAGCCACCAGAACATAACTGATAATATTTACAATATCCGTAACTGACGACATCAGCGTTCCCACAAGATCCGTATAAGTGATCACCTTCTCATCCTCTCCTGCCGCTTCCATATCCGCGTTATACTGATCCAGAATACCTACAATTTCTGATTTACTTTCAAAATCCTTTGGATAGATATTAATTCCGCCAGGAACATTTAGATCTGCATATCCAAGCTTTTTCAGATTTCCGTCATAAGAAGAATTTTCAGATGACAGTAGGGACATCATGAGCTCTGAGAGGTCGTCCTCATTCATGTTCATCTGAATTGCTTTTGCAAAAGCCTCCGGATTAATGGAAAGCGCATCTTCCATATTTCCCATGCCGCTTCCCAATCCGCCAAGTCCGCTCATAGCCTGGCTCATGGCAGAAGTAAGACTCGATGATACACTGGTCATCACAGACTGCATTGCCTCCTGCATACCGGAACTGATATTTCCCATCATCTGCTCCATAGCAGTCTGGATTCCCTTTGTAAGCTGTTTTTCCACCTGTTCCATTATCTCTGTAAATTTTGACTCAATCCCCTTTGCGATCGCATCTGTGAAAGAAGTCATCATGACTTTCATGTAAGTTTCCATTGCCTGGGAAAACTGCGTCTGCACCTCGCTGGTATCCACAAGAGTCATAAGTCCATTCATGAGACGATTCTGCCCATCCTCTGTCTGCATATATTCCAGAAAATAGGTTCCCAGATTAGCCGGGTCCGGAAGGGAATTATTCCTGGCATACTCCGGATAAGCAGCTACAACGTCCTGCATAAGAAGATCCCGTATCTGTTTTGTGGTAATATTCACTGTCACGCTGTTTTTAACCAGATTCTCTGCTTCCTCTTTGATCTGCTGCTGGATTTCCCCCTGACTTAAAAAGGCAAGAATGCTGGCCACATCTGTCTGGGTGATACCATTTGCCTTGGCATACTCCTGATACTGGTTCATCAGCCCCACAGCCACTGCGATCAGTTTTTCCGAAGACATATCCACGTTCACGTTATTTTTCACCAGCTCCTGCAGATCCTTGCACAGACGTTCGTTCATCTCTTTTGATGTCAGATACTGCTTCAATGCTGCCTGCATTTTATCCATATCTGCTTCCGGTTTATCTTTAATGCTTTCCTGATAACCAGTAAGAACCTCTTTCAGCAAAGCAGTTACCTTCTCTTCTGTAAAATCAAACTTCACTGACTTCAGCGCCTGACTCATATCCGGAACCTGGTCTGCCGGAAGATTTTTCAGAATTTCTTCCGGATCAATCATATGGGAAAGATCCAGATCAAGGTCATCCAGCTTGATAAGCTTGGAAAGATCCGGCATACTGCTCTCATCCAGATTTATATTTCCAGCCAGAGCTGACATGTCAGGCATATCCGGCATTTCCACATTCAATCCGGAGGACAGCCCCGAAAGACTGGACAGGTCCATATTAAATCCACTGAGATCTACCTGAAAGGCCTCCTGCAGAGCATCCGCGTTAATGGAAAAAAGGGATTCCATGTCAAACTTACTGTTCTCATTGTCTTCTTTTCCAAATTCCTCTCCGGTAAAAACATTTATCTTTTCATCCGCCAGCTGCTGCTTCACAATTTCACTGGAAGCAGCCTTCTCGATCACATGTTTGGTAAGCTCCGGGGTATAACAGATTCCTGCAGTGAGCATGGAAGCAGCGGCACCTTCCACAGGCTGGACAATTCCCACAATTGTCAGATCTTCTCCGTTTTTCACCAGTTTTTTCATATAAGAGCTGTTGTCTGATTTATCCTTCCAGACCTTATATTCTTCATCATATTCATAATAATCGGTACTGTTTACCAGCTTAAATTTCTTCCCCAGGATTTCATCATAGGTGTATGGACCCTCGTTTTCTGGCGTTTCCACTGCCTCTTCTGCCATAAATTTCTGAACCATATCATCCAGTTCCTTACCGTCCCGAAGCCCAAGAGTGTATTGGAGAAAATCACTGATATCGCCCTGTGAAGTAAGCACCAGTACACATTCTTTATAATTTTCAGGCCATCTTCCCGCTTTCACGTCATATTGATCCTTATAAAGATCAGCATCTTCCGGCATTTCATGAAAAACATCAGTGCTCATGGTAGAAGACATAATGCTGTTGGAGGAACCAGAGCCCAAACCCATAGCCGAAAAAGATTTGTCCGGATTTACCTGTCGGATATTTTTTTCATTTTCCAGAAAAATCTGGGGAGAAACAGAATACGTATACTCCACCGAATTTGCATACTGGGAAATGCTGCTTTCATTACTGTCCAGGTAAACCTTCAGAGACTCCAGATCATTGGAATTCATTTTGGAGAACATATTAGTCACCATCTGGGCAACTCCTACTTCCCCATCCTTTTTCCCACTCTGCGCTGTGGCTGCTCCCATCATCATAGAGGTAAGATCCACTCCTGTGCTTTGTATCTGCAACGGATATTCTGAAAGTGTTTCTTCTTCCATATTTGTAATGTATTTGTCTACACCATTTGATATGGAAAGGATCAGCGCAATTCCGATAATACCGATGGAGCCTGCAAAAGAAGTAAGTAAGGTCCGGGCTTTCTTAGTCTTCAGATTCTGAAAGCTAAGGGAAAGTGCAGTAAAAAAGGACATGGAGGATTTTCCCATATTCTTGTGAACAGGAGGTGCCATGCTCTCGCTGTCTATCACAAACGGATCTGTATCAGAAAGGATCCGCCCATCTTTTACCGTCACGATTCTGGTGGCATAAAGCTGGGCAAGCTCCGGATTATGGGTGACCATTACTACCAATCGTTCCTTTGCGACCCCTTGCAAAAGATCCATAACCTGTACACTGGTATCTGAATCCAGGGCTCCTGTTGGCTCATCCGCCAAAAGAATTTCCGGGTCATTTACAAGTGCTCTGGCAATTGCCACTCGCTGCATCTGACCGCCTGACATCTGACTTGGCTTTTTGTGGATCTGGGCACCAAGGCCTACTTTTTCCAGAGCTTCTTTTGCACGGCGTCTCCGCTCACTTTTTGATACACCGGAAATGGTAAGGGCAAGCTCCACGTTTGCAAGAACTGTCTGGTGTGGGATCAGATTATAACTCTGAAACACAAATCCTATGGTATGATTTCGATAAGAGTCCCAGTCCCTGTCTTTATATTTTTTCGTAGAAATCCCATTGATGATCAGATCGCCTCTATCGTACCGGTCAAGACCACCAATAATATTCAGAAGAGTGGTTTTTCCCGAACCGCTGGGACCAAGAATTGCCACAAATTCATTGTCCCGAAGACTAAGGCTCACTCCGTCCAGGGCACGCTGTACCAAATTTCCTGTTCTGTATTCTTTGTGTATGTCTTTGATCTGAAGCACTTACTACTTCCTTTCTGTCGCATAATAAATGTTTATAACCATTCACCAATTCAGGCAAAATATACCGCAAAGTGGGGCGCCGAAGATTTCGATTTTTATGTGAGTCAGATTCACATAAAATACCTTGCGGAATAATATTTGCTGAATAGTTCAAATATTTTTTATTATAATCTTAAATTGTGAACATATTGTGTTTTTAAAATAAAACCATTCTCTTGAAATCCAACTATTTCTATCGTATAATAAGAAGATACATTACCGCTTTAGAGAGATGATGCATGCAGATTGCGGCTATCGCAGTCTGATATAACTTACTTCAGAAAGGATGAAAAACATGAAGGTTTTACTCTTAAATGGCAGCCCGCGCAAGGAAGGCTGTACGTTCACCGCACTTAGTGAAGTGGCAAAAACACTGAATCATAATGGAATTGATACTGAGATTTTCCAAGCTGGAAATCCGGATACAGATAATGTAAAAGCCGCCGCGGCGAAATTAAAAGAAGCAGATGCGCTTATAGTTGGTTCTCCGGTATACTGGGCTTCCCCATCCGGACAGATCATTGAATTTATGGATAAGCTTTGCTCCATGGCAGGCAAAGACATGCTCCACAAACCAGCTGCAGCAGTTGCTTCTGCAAGAAGAGCCGGCACCACAGCTACTTTAGACGTTCTTCAGAAATATTTCAGCTATCATGAAATGCCTGTTGTATCTGCTAACTACTGGAACATGGTTCACGGAAATACTCCTGCAGAAGTTGCACAGGATGAAGAAGGACTTCAGATCATGCGCTCACTTGGAAACAATATGGCATGGCTTCTGAAATCCCTGGAAGCAGGGAAAGCGGCAGGTATTGCAGTTCCCCAGGCGGAAGATAAGATCAAGACAAATTTTATCCGCTAAATATGGTGCAGTAGTTGTCATGTCTTCACATAAATGAAGCTCCAGAGCGTGTTTGAAAAAAGCTTTCTGCAATATTTCCCACAAGATGGGGCGTGCAGATTGCAAGAATGATTTTTCAAACAGGCTCTGGCTGCACCAGTTTAATAATGTGTGTGACATGGAAGCAGTTCCGTTCACATACATCCAAAAAAACTTCCAGAGAGGTATTTTATGCTGCAAATAATCGAAACAATCAACACCGCTGTAAATAATTTTATCTGGGGCGTTCCTGCAATGGTCTGTATTTTCGGAGTTGGTCTTTATCTTAGTATCCGCACCAATTTTCTTCAGATTCGCAAATTCCCCTACGCAATCAAAACAACCCTTGGACGTATTTTCCGCAAACGTGACGCATCTGACGGTGCTATCACGCCTTTCCAGGCAGTGTGTACAGCACTTGCAGCCACGGTCGGTACTGGCAATATTGCCGGTGTAGCAGGTGCTATCGCAATTGGCGGTCCCGGAGCCATATTCTGGATGTGGGTTTCTGCACTGTTTGGCATGTGTACCAAATATGCTGAGGTTACTCTGGCGGTACACTACCGCGAGATCAATGCCAACGGTGAACTGGTAGGCGGTCCCATGTATTACATCAAGAACGGTCTTAGCAAAAAATGGCACTGGCTGGCTTATCTGTTCGCAGCATTCGGCGTGCTCACTGTATTTGGTACCGGTAACGCTACACAGGTCAATACTATCACCACTGCCATCAATTCTGCATTGCTGAATTATAACGTGATCAGCGAAAGCGCCGTTTCTACTTCCAACCTGATCATCGGAATCATAATTGCCATTCTAATTGCCATGATCCTTCTTGGCGGAATCAAACGAATTGGCCATGTTACCGAAAAGCTGGTTCCATTTATGGCTCTGCTTTACATTCTTCTCGGACTGGGAGTTATCCTTCTGAACATTCAGAATGTACCAGCTGTATTCGCTTCTATTATCAGAGGGGCATTTCAGCCCAGAGCTGTAACAGGCGGCATTGTTTTAAGTATGTTCACAAGTTTAAAAAAGGGTGTTTCCCGTGGTATCTTCTCTAACGAGGCTGGTCTTGGTACCGGATCCATTGCCCATGCGTGTGCAGATACCAAAAAGCCTGTAAAACAGGGTATGTTCGGTATTTTCGAAGTCTTTACAGATACCATCGTGATCTGTACACTGACTGCACTGGTTATCCTTTGCAGCGGCGTTGCTGTTGATTATGGAAAAGCAGCTGGCGCAGAGCTTACGATCCTTGGATTTACTTCTACATATGGAAGCTGGGTATCCATTTTTACAGCAGTTGCCATGTGCTGCTTCGCTTTTTCCACAGCAGTCGGATGGGGACTTTACGGTGCCCGCTGCATCGAGTTCCTGTTCTCTGAAAAAGTGATCAAACCTTTTATGGTTATTTATTCCCTGGTTGCCATCCTTGGCGCAACTGCCAACCTTGGACTGATGTGGAGCATTGCCGAGACATTTAACGGTCTTATGGCAATTCCCAACCTGATTGCTTTGTTCCTGCTTTCCGGTACAGTTGTGAAGCTGACAAAAGAATATTTTGCCGGTGAGGGCAAAACAAAATAAATATAAAAAGGGACATCGCATGAACCGTTTTCGCTCATGTGATGTCCCTTTCAGATTATTGATCAATCCTTATTCTCTTCCTCGGCAGCTGCATCTGTAGTTGTATCAGCATCTTCGCTTTTCTCTTCCTCACCGATCTCAACTGCATTTTTTTCTTCCTCAGTCAGCTCCTGCACATCCGTAACGCTTACCTTATGGTCATACCATTTTCCCTTTTTACCAATGATTGCCAGGTCAAATTCCTCATCCAGCTTCTCTACCGGAACATTGAATCCATAAACCTCCTCTGTCATGCCATCGCTGTAAGTTACCTTATCAATAGTAGGCTGAATCAGTTCGGCACCGTCTTTCTGTGCATCCTCTGCTGTTCCAAGGAAAACATTCTCAATATTCTTGGAAACGAGAGTAATATGAACGGTCATTTTACCATCCTTTACAGTGAGGGTAGCTCTTCCGTTGCAAGCCTCATTTACATGGAACATACTGCTGTCTGTGTCAAACTCTACACCATAAACACCGTCTTCAAGTTCGCTGTCTGCGGCATTCTCTGCACCATCTGTGGTTTCCTCTGCCTCAGCCTCTGTGGCTTCTGCAAATGCCGGGAATGCAGTTCCTGCTGTCATAGCGGAAATACTTACAGCTGTTAATAAAATGACTAATGAACGTTTCATAATAACTCTCCTTGCTTTTTCTTTATTTACGGTGCACTTGTGTGTACCGTATTTGTTTTATTACTCAAACAGCTGCCCCACAGTGTAGGAGCAGCTGCTTTTGTTCTGTTGCAATAACAATTTATACCAGAATAATTATTTCGCGATGGAATCAATAGCTGCCTGAGTATGAGCTACATAAAGCTGCTCAACAGCGTCAATTCTTCCAAGACCTTCGATCTGGCAGTCAATCTCATCGAAATCTCCAGAGGCCTCGAACATGCTCTTCCAGGAATCGTCATCATCACCAGCCATATCATTGTTTGCATGGTCACCAGCAACAACCATAAGCGGACGAAGAATTACTTTCTTGAATCCGGCATCTTTTACTTTATTGATAACTTCATCACAAGCTGTATCCTCTGGCTCACCTTCTACAGTACCGATGAATGCGTTTGTGAATCCAAGTTTCTCCATCTGGGTCTGCATCTGGTCATATGTAACGTTTGCTGTATGGGAAGTACCATGTCCCATGAATACAAATGCGGTTCCATCTTCTGCAGCTGCTTCCATGCTGTCATATCCAGCTTCTTTTACAGCTTCATCTGTGATTGCCTGAGCAACAGCAGCTTTGTCATCGTTGATAACGGTAGCGTCATCGCCAACCTCACCAAGCATTGGTTCAGCGATTGCTACAGATTCAAATTTATCTTTGTAAGCATCAATAGCTTCTACCATCTCATCGTACTCAGCACCATGCATAAGATGTGTAGGCTGAACTACAAGATTCTTAACACCGTTTGCTACTGCACGGTCAAGTGCCTGCTGCATGTTATCAATCTTCTCATCATCTCTTGCCTGTACATGGTTGATAATGATCTGAGCGGTAAATGCTCTTCTTACAGACCAATCCGGGAATGCTTCTGCAAGAGCATCCTCGATTCCCTTAATATCCTCTGCACGGCTGTCGTTAAAGGATGTACCAAAGCTTACTACAAGAAGCTCATTCTCACCGATCTCGTCCTGATTACGAGGATCATCCTTGGAAGCATCACCTGTATCACGTCCGAAATACTCTGGGCTGGCCTCTTCTCCCTCTACAAGCTCTTTCTGAGCATCTGTAAGGGCATCCCATGCTTCTTTAGCTTCCTTGCACTGCTCATCTGTATCATCTGTTCTCTCCTGAACATAAATAGCATCGATAAGTGCTGCTACTTTATCAGCCGCTTCCTTATCTGCATCTGCAGTGTCATCAGCTGCTTCTGCATCGTCTGTTGTCTCAGCATCATCAGCTGCTTCAGCATCGTCAGCTGCCTCAGCATCATCAGCTGTCTCAGCATCGTCTGTTGTCTCCTCTGCTGCTTCCTCTGTCTCTGCAAATGCAACAGTTGCTGTTGCTGCTGTCATGCTTGCTGCCATAGAAGCTGCAAGAAGGATTGCTAATAAAGATTTTCTTTTCATTTCTTTTTCCTCTTTTTTTTGTATTTCCGGATAGAATCACGTATAAAGAATCCTATGGGAAATCTATCACCAATCTCCCATTGCATAAAAACAGCCGCATTTTCTGCGACTGCACACATTCTCATATACACACTTTTCTTCCAAAAAACATTCAGGAAATATTCATGTATCGTTATGAGAATACAAGTTCTGTGTACCGCAGACCTAAGATTCCACGCAAAGGCAGTTCTCCTGACTTCGGTCAACACTGCTCCCCCTTCCCGGTTTCCCAGTGGGCTCTGAAGCAGCTCCCTTACACAGTGACGGCATCGTTCCGGACTCTCACCGGATTCTCTTTTGCGCATCATGTTTATGATGCAACCTTTG